>CAYQZO010000379.1:0-2441 GCA_964421925.1 uncultured Acidimicrobiaceae bacterium | reverse complement strand
CTTCCACCCTCGAGCCCCCCAGCCCCCACTGTCCTCCGGCTCGGAGACCGCGACCGGAAGTTGCAGTGTGGCGAGCAGGTCCACGCAGTGCGGGATGAAGGCATCGAGAGACGGTCGCTCCGCAGCGCTTCCACACCCGATGAGGTAGAGGTACTCCCCGTCGGCGGCGGCCGCGGCCGCGTTCCACTGCTCGAACGAGCCGCCTTCCTCGGTGTAGGTGATGTGGAGGCGGAGGAGAACGCCCTCGAGACTCCCCACATCTACGGGCGTGCTTGCCTCCATCTCGATCGATCCGCCCGCCTCCGCCGGTCCCGCGCCGATGCCGTAGTAGTCGACCAGCCAGGCCTCGACGGCGGCGGCGTCGGGCCGCGACTCCGGGGAAGCGAGAGGCAGGAGCACCAGGCTGATGGAGTCCTCGAATCCCGGTCCCTCGATGCTCAGGTACGGCCCGGACGGCCGGAAGGTCCAGCCCGCCGGAACCCGCCGGTTCGCGGCAGGCCAGACGAGGGCGAAGTCGACATCGACAGGCGATCCCACCGCGAGCCGCGCGGGAGGGCTCGTGGTCGTGGACGACGACGTCGGCGGCAACGTCGCGTCGACGTGCACCGTCGAGGTGGTCGCGCCGGTGGCGTCGCATGCGGACGCCGCGATCGCGAGAGCGGTGAAGATGACCGCCAGGGATGGGGTCTTCATTGTCTCCCTCCTTCCGGCCCTCCTAGGACGCCACCGGCACGCCGCTCGCTGACAGAGCATCGGGAGAGTCGAGTTGGCAGACTGTGACCCGGCGTGTCAGCGAGTGGCGAGGACGGCGACGTCTCATGGCGAGAGCCTTCACCGAGAAAGACGCCGAGATCTACAGGGAGCACGGTCCAGGGTTGATCCGATTCGCCACCAGCCTGGTAGGGCCCAACGACGCCACCGACGTGGTGCAGTCGGCGGTGGTGCGCGCCCTCACCTCGTCGAGCTGGGAGAAGGTCACCAATCACAAGGCCTATCTGTACCGCAGCGTGAGCAACGAGGCCAACTCGCAGCACCGCTCCACCATGCGCCGCCGCGCCCGGGAGATGCGGACCGCCCATCCCGCCGTCGAGTACCCGCCGGAGGTGCGGCCCGAGGTGCTCGAGGCGCTTGGTGATCTCAGCCCCCGCCAGCGGGCCGTGATGTACCTCA
Source organism: uncultured Acidimicrobiaceae bacterium (assembly GCA_964421925.1). Lineage (GTDB taxonomy): Bacteria > Actinomycetota > Acidimicrobiia > Spongiisociales > UBA5794 > JACZST01. Next base: position 1,271 of record CAYQZO010000379.1, on the reverse strand, counting down.
CCTACTGGGAGGACCTCGACGAGGCTGTGGTCGCCGAGCTCCTCGGCATCGGGCGGGGATCCGTGCGCCGCCACCTGGGACGGGGCCGGGACAAGCTGAGGCAGGTGCTCGATGAGTAACCACCTCGACGACCGCATCCGCGACCTGTACGCCGAGTTGATGGAGGCGGCACCCGCCGTGCCTCCGCTGCCGGACCCGGGCGTCGTTCGGAGCCGACGTGTTCCGACCTGGCCGGCCCTGGCCGCGATGGCGAGCGCTACCGCCGTCGTTGTTCTGCTGGTTGGTGCGCTCATCGCCGGCCGGCAGTTCGGTACCAGCGATGAGGCCGCCGACACCACTGCCGCTGTCACCACCACCGCCGTCGCCGCCGAGACCACGACCACCGTAGCGGCGGAGACCACCGCACCGCCGACCACCGCACCGGCGTTGATCGATGCCCTCGACACCGCGTGCCGGGACTTCGCCGCATTTGCAGGCGCCGAGTTCCCGGCCGAGCTCACCACCCTCGACGAGTACCAGAAGGTGTGGGGCGGGGTCGCCGTGTTCTCCTCGACCATCGATGCAATCGCCGGCGATGCCTTCCGCAGCGAGCTCACCGATCTCAACGTCGCCCTTGCCGGTGGCCCGGGTGCTGACCTCTCCCTGGCAGCCGGGCGACGCAATGCCCTGGTCCTCGCCCTGGACGCCCTTTCCCTCGCCCTCGACGAGGCTGGCGCAGACGACTGCGATCTGGCGGGGGTGATCCCGCCGTCGGCACCTTGACACGGCTGTCAGCGAGACGGCACGACGGCGTCGTCTTCCGGTCGATGCCGAGAACACTTGTCCTTTCGTTGGCCGTGCTGGTTCTGATGGCGGCCCCCGCCTTGGCCCACGACGGCGAGGAGGAACCCCCTCCCCCGATCGACGGTGCGTATGTCCTCCAGGGCGATCTGGTCGGGGAAGGTGCGCTGCCCGGCCCCGGTGCCGATCGAGGCGGCGCCTTCCCCCAACTCTTCCTGTCCCCGGACGATGGACTGCTGTGCTACGAGATCTCCTGGGATCAGATCGATCGAGTCACCGGGTTTGTCATCCTCCTCGACGTTGCTGAGGGCTCCGAAGCCATCAGCGTCGACTTCACCGACAACACGCCTGATGTGGTGACCGACGAGGGCCTGGAGGGATCGGTCGAGGGTTGCGTGGAGACCGAGCCCGACCTTCTCGACTTCCTCGCCCACGAGGCCCCGCTGAGTCACATCACGGTGTACACGGCGAACTACCCGGAGGGCGCCGCC
>CAYQZO010000378.1:0-2443 GCA_964421925.1 uncultured Acidimicrobiaceae bacterium | reverse complement strand
ACCGGCGGGGAGGCCACGCTCACGGTGTCCGGTGACCACGCCTATGGCACTTTGGAGGGAGAGCGGGGCGTGCACCGCCTGGTCCGCATCAGCCCGTTCGACGCCCAGTCGCGGCGGCACACCTCGTTCGCCGGGGTGGATGTGATCCCCGAGGTCGACGTCGAGGACGTGGAGATCAACCCCGACGACCTGCGCATCGACACCTACCGTTCATCCGGGGCCGGCGGCCAGCATGTCAACAAGACGGATTCGGCGGTCCGCATCACGCATCTTCCCACCGGGATCGTGGTGTCCTGTCAAGCCGAACGCTCACAGGTGCAGAACAAGGCGCGGGCCATGCAGCTGCTGGCGGCGCGCCTCGCCGAGCAGAAGCGGCTCGAGCAGCAGGAGGAGGTCGACGCCGTTCGCGGCGAACAGACCGAGGCGGGGTGGGGCCGGCAGATCCGCTCCTACGTGCTCCAGCCGTTCCAGCTGGCCAAGGACCTGCGTACCGACCTCGAGGTCGGCAACGTGCAGGGAGTGCTCGATGGAGATCTCGACCCGTTCATCGACGGGTACTTGCAGTGGAGGAGGACAGAGTCCTCTTAGCGGGGGCCTTCGTCTCCCCCGCGGGGCGGGGGAGACGAAGACCGACTCTCAACGGGCGACGGTGACAGCCCCTCCCCCAGATACGCCCGCCCCACCATCGTCAGGAACTGGTAGACCGTCGCCTCCCAGGTGCTCAGAGGGCCCTGGCGGTGACCGAAGTTGGCCATGCCCCGCTGCACCCCCTCGCAGACCGCCCAGTCCTCCCGGTTGGTGATGTCCCAGAAATCAACGGCGAAGGATGGGTCGATGCCCGCCTCGGCGAACAGCCAGGTGCATTCGACCTCGGTCCGCTCCGGTGCGGTCGGGGTGAGACGGTGGGCGAGCACATAGTCGGGGTGGGCCGAGACCAGCAGGTTGGGGAACAACGACAGGTAGGCGACCCGGCGCAGCCGGTCTCCGTCGATCCCGGGGAGCGGCTCCACCGGCGAGGTGCCGTCCAGGGACATCGTGACCGCATGCGGTTTCAACTCCATCGTGCCCCCGCACCACAGGCCGGTTGGGGACAGATCGGTGCCGCTGTCGACCGGTGTGACCTCGCACAGCTCCGGATGGATCGATGTGCAGTGGTAGCACTCGTTGAAGTTCTCCACGATCACCTTCCAGTTGGCCTGGACGGTGTACCGCTCCACGTGGCCGGTGATGAGGTCCTCCGACCGATACGGGGCGAGCACGGCCGAGACGTTGCCGAGGTGGTCGTCGAGGCTGGAACCGCCGCTGAGGCTGCACCACAGCCATCCACCCCGGGTCTCCGCCGCTACCGGGACCAGCGGGTAGTCGGCCGCATCGAAGCCGGCGCGTCCGCTGAACGTGGGCGCGGTCTTCAACGTGCCGTCCAGACGGTAGGTCCAGGAGTGGTACGGGCACCGGATCAGCCGGACGTCGGCGGCGTCTCCCACCGGCATGAGCTCGTGACCACGGTGCCGGCACACGTTGGAGAAGGCGCGGACGGTCTCCTCGTCCCGGACGAGGAGCACGGCCTCCCCGGCCACCGGCACCGCCCGGGCCTGGCCGGGGCCCACCAGCTCGTCGACACGGCCCAGGCAGAACCAGGTGCCGGCGAGGAAGTGCTCCCGCTCCCAGGCGAACACGGCGTCGGAGCGGTAGGCCTCGGCGGGCAACCCCATGCTCGACCCGAACGGCTCGAGCACCGCCTTTACTTCACCCGGATTCAGGGGCGCGGGTTCCATGGCCGATGACGTTACCGACTCGCGCAACGCTCAACGCTCAACGCAATATCCACCTCCTATACCAATGTCCTCGGTAACCTCGGCAACCCGGCCGATAGCGGTACCTGGGCTCTTTTCTCATGCTTCGACTCGAAAACGTGACCAAGGTCTACGACGGTGGAGTGGTGGCCGTCAAGGACGTCTCGATCGACATCAACAAGGGCGAGTTCGTGTTTCTCGTCGGCCCTTCCGGCTCGGGCAAATCCACCCTCATCCGCCTGATGATGCGCGAGGACCTGCCCACCAACGGTGAGATCTGGATCGCGGGCAAGCACGCCTCGGCGATGTCCCCATGGAAGGTGCCCCAGCTTCGCCGCTCCATCGGAACCGTCTTCCAGGACTTCAAGCTGCTCCCCAACAAGACCGTCTACGAGAACGTGGCCTTCGCCATGGAGGTCACCGGCAACTCCCGCAGCGACATCGACACCCAGGTGCCCCAGGTCCTCAAGCTCGTGGGCCTGTCCACCATGGCCGACCGCATGCCTAGGAGCCTGTCCGGTGGTGAGCAGCAACGGGTTTCTGTGGCCCGAGCGTTCGTCAACCGGCCCCTCATCCTGCTCGCCGACGAGCCCACCGGAAACCTGGACCCGGGCACGTCGGTTGGCATCATGCGCATCCTCGACCGGATC
>CAYQZO010000377.1:0-2448 GCA_964421925.1 uncultured Acidimicrobiaceae bacterium | reverse complement strand
TGAGCCGGGCTACGTCCTCCCGTTCGACCCAGTAGCTCCACGCGGTGCGGAGGTTGCCGAGCTGGAGGTCGAGCTCGTCGAGCGTCTGTTCTCGTCGCTCGCCTACCAGCTTGGAGCGGAGCTGGACGGCGAGGTCGACGGCGTGCTCGGCCTGTGTCCGACGGACGGCTGCGTCCAGCTCGGCGTCTTCGGCGAGGCGCTCGGCGGCGTAGTCGCGCATGGTCTGCAGCATCTCGAACCAGGGCCCGCCGGCATCGACGCTCCGGACCATGCTCTTGTCGACCAGCGATTCCAGGCCATCGACGACATCGACGCCGGCCATCGCCTCCACCCCGCTTGCCACCGCCTCGACGTCTTCGAAGCGGGCGCCGGCGAACACCGAGAACAGCTGGAACAGGCGGCGGTCCTGTTCGCTGAGCAGGTCGTAGCTCCACTCGATGGTTCCCCGCAGCGTCTGCTGGCGATCGGGGAGGTCACGGGCTCCGCCCCGGAGCAGGTCGAGTCGGCCCTCGAGACGGGAGAGCAGATCGTCGGGAGAGAACAGTTTGAGGCGGGCTGCGGCGAGCTCGATGGCGAGGGGAAGCCCGTCCAGCCGGATGCAGATGGCGGCCACCGCGTCGACGTTGTCGCCGCTGACCTCGAAGTCGGGTCGCACCGCCACGGCACGTTCCACGAACAGCCGGACCGCCTCGGCGGCGACGACGGCCTCGATCGGCGGAGAGCTCCCGTTGCCCGACGGGGGAAGGCCGAGGGGCGGTACCGGATAGAGCCGCTCGCCGCGCACCCGCAGCGCCTCCCGACTGGTGATCACCGCCATCACGCCCGGGCAGTGCGAAAGGAGCTCGGCGACCCCCACCGCGGCATCGGTCACTTGCTCGAAGTTGTCCAGCAGCAGCAGCAAGTGCCGGTTCCGCAGGCCACGCACCAGCGCATCCGCTGCCGGCTCATCGCCCGACTCGATGCCCACGGTGCGCACGATGGCCGAGAACGCGGCGTCCGGTTCCCGTTCTTCGGCGAGGTCCACGAAGAACACCCCGTCCTCGAAGCGGTCGATCTGTTCGGCGGCCGCTTGCAGGGCGAGGCGGGTCTTGCCCGTGCCGCCCGGACCGGTCATGGTGACCAGGCGCACGTTCTCGGAGTCGATCAACCCGCGCAGCTCACGGAGCTCGTCGTCGCGGCCCATGAACACCGATGTCTGGGTCGGAAGGTTGTTGGGCCTGACGTCGAGGGTGGCGATCTGGTGAAAGGTGTCGGGGAGGCCGGCGACGACCAGCTGGAAGAGGTGCTCGGGCCCGGCGAGGTCCTTGAGCCGGTGCTCGCCGAGGTCGCGCAGGCTCACCTGGTCGGGGAGCTGGCCTGCGACCGACGAGGCCACCGCACCCGACACCAGGGTCTGGCCACCGTGCCCGGCCGACATCACCCTGGCCGCACGGTTCACCGCCGGCCCGTAGTAGTCACCCGCCCGGTACTGCCCCTCGCCGGTATGGATCCCCATGCGGACCCGCAGGGCACCGGGCTCGCCCCAGTCCTCGGCGTCGAAGCGGCGCTGGGCCTCGAGGGCGGCGAGCAACGCATCCTTGGGTTCGGCGAAGACGGCGAGCAAGCCGTCGCCGGTCTGCTTGACCACGGTGCCGTCGTGGGTGGCGATGGCATCGGTGAGAATGGCGTCGTGGCGGGCCATGGCGCCCTTCATCGACTCCGGGTGCCGTTCCCACAGCCGCGTGCTGGACTCGAGGTCGGTGAACAGATACACCAGGACCGATGAGTCGGGCACAGGAGCTTCCCGCATGGTCATGCCGACCACGATATCGAGCCGCCCAACCTGTCGCGTGTACTTGGGGAGACCGCAGAGGTACCCCTAAGTACACGCGACGATGAGCGGAACCAGATGTTGGATCGGAGCGTCCTAGCCACATGAGAGCCGCGGTCATTGCCCTTGCCCTGCTGGCCGCCGCCTGCGGTGCCGACCCGGCCGCGACCACGACCACCGGCGACACCACGAGCACCACGACGACCACCGTCTCCGGATCGGAGTACGAGCCCGACCAGGTCATCCTGCGCATCGACACCGCCGGCGGCTTCGTGCCCTTCGAATATGCGCTGGTCGATGTGCCCGAGGTGATCCTCCTCGGCGACGGCCGGGTGATCACCACTTCCCCGGCCACCCCCGGCGGGCTGCCCGACACGAAAGTGACGGTCCTCAGCGCTGAGGGACTCGCCACGGTGGTGGCGGCAGCCGAGGCCGCCGGGCTCAGCGAACCGCTCGAGGACTACGGATACCCCCTCATCACCGACATGCCGAGCACGAGCTTCACCTTGCACACCACCGGCGAGCCGGCAACGGCATCGGTGTACGCCCTCCGGGTCGCCGACATCGTCGACGATTCCCCCGCCGGTCTGACCGAGGAGCAGGCGGAAGCGCGCAACGAGCTCATAGGCCTGTTCGAC
>CAYQZO010000376.1:0-2476 GCA_964421925.1 uncultured Acidimicrobiaceae bacterium | reverse complement strand
CATGGCCGTGACGGTCGCTCGTCGACTTCTCAAAGCGGCCGCCGATGAACAGCGAACACGCCTGCACCGTGGGGTACCACGGCTTGTTGAGCCGGGTGAGTCGCATGGCGACATCCAGGGCCTCCACGGCCCGTTCCCACTCCCCCAGGTAACGGCGCAGGCTTCCCTCGAGCCCGAAGGTCACGTCGCAGGTGGGCCGTTTGATCTCCATCTGATCCATGGCGGCGAGGGCCTCGTCGACGTGGCCCTGCTCCATGAGCACCGCGGCCTCCACCATCTTGGCCATGCCGGTCGGGTCCCCGATGGCGTCGCCCTTCCTGGCCTGCTCGAGCGCCGTGGCGAGGGTCTCCTCAGGATCAGCCCAGTTCGCCGCCGCTCCGGCCCAATTGGCGTATGCCGACAGCACGTACCCGTAGGACAGGTCGGGGTGAGATGCGGCGACCTCACCGAACAGCCGCAGTGCTTCGGTCCAGGCCTCAGGGGTTTCCTCCCTGAAGTGATACCAGCCCAGGTACACCTTCTCGATGGCCTCGGGATCGTTCAGCTCGGCGTAGAGCCCTGCAGGCTCGCCGACGACGAGCTCGACTTCGACCGTGCGCGCCACCTCGTCGGAGACTCGATCAGACAGAGCGAGCAGCTCGTCCACCCCGGCGGTCCACTTGTGGGACTTGACCACGTTCATGGTGGACACGTCGAACACAGCTGCATACACCCGTACCTGATCACCCGATTGATGGATCCCGCTCTCCACCATGTAGCGGGCGGCGCGTTCTGTGCCTTTCGCCCCCCCGGCGTCGATCACGCTCACCCCCGGCACCCGGGAGAGCCGGTGGACGAGATCCCTGTGGATCATCGCGGCCCCGGAGGCAACGGCGTCGTCCATCTCGCCCTCATCGAGGATGGGCAGCAGCGCAACGGTCGGGGCCTCCAGCCGAAGATAGCTCCGCTCGGCGACCGGCCGGTCACTGGGCAGCTCGGCGAACTCGTAGACCTCCACCGCCTCCGGGATGTTCTTCAATCGCTGGGACCCGATGGGCCGGAAGCGCAACTCGGGCTCGTCGAGGGCGCGATAGACCCGTCCCGACACGCTGATACCGCCGGGCCGGGCGATCGACTGGATGCGAGCGGCGATGTTGAGCGCATCTCCGTGGTACTGCCCCTCCGACACCGCGACGTCACCGACGTCGAGCCCCATACGAAAGCGGGTGTGGCGCGCCTCCGGGAGGTCGGCGTTGCGGGCCTCGAGGGCGCCGGCGATGGCGATCGCGGTGTGCAGGGCATCTACGGCGTCATCGAAGACGGCCATGAAGTTGTCCCCCACGAAGTTGGCCACGATGCCGCCGGCTTCACCGACCTGCGCAGCGACGAGCTCGTGCAGCTCGTCCATAGTCCGCGTGGTGGCGTCGAAGTCGTCGGCCATGAGCCGGCTGTAGCCGACGACGTCGGCGTTGAGCGCCACCATTTCGGTCGTGTCGTTCCCCATCCGCCGACAAGTTAGCGGGACAGGGACGTTCGGCCCTGGCCGGGGCTGCGGTCGACGCGGGTACTGTGTGGGAGCCGTGCCCGGGCTGGCGCGGCGACCAAATAGGGGAGGGTCGGCATGTCCGCAGGCAAGATCATCATGGCCATCGTTGGAGTCCTCGTCGGGCTCCTCGCTGCCGGCCTCCTCGTGGGAGGTGCCGGACTGTTGTGGGCGTTCGGAACCCAGCGCGACGCCGACGGCTACTTCACCGCACCGAGCGTTGAGCTCGGAACCGACCAGTACGCCATCACCGCCAACGACCTCGACCTGGGCTCGGGGCCCGGTGAGTGGTTTCCGTCGGGCCGGCTGGCGACCATCCGGATCGAAGTCGACCCCACCTCGGCGGCCCCGGTATTCATCGGCATCGGAGCGGAGAACGACGTCATCGCCTATCTGAGCGGCGTCGGCCAGTCCGAAATCGACACCATCCACAATCGCACCAACGTGTCCTACAGCACCACCCAGGGCGGCCCGCCCGCGTCGCTCCCCGGGGACCAGTCGTTCTGGGCGGCATCGGCCGAGGGCGCCGGTGCCCAGACGGTGACCTGGGACCTCGAGCAAGGCGCGTGGACCGCGGTGCTCATGAACGCCGACGGGACGGCGGGGATCGACGCCGACGTCACCGGCGGTGCCCAGACCGACCTGGTGCTGGTCGCCGCCATCATCCTGTTGGTGCTCGGGATTCTCGCCGCAGCCGGCGCCGCCGGCCTGCTGGTGGCCGCATTCAGCCGGCCTTCTGAGGAGATGGCCGAGCCGGTGACCGCCGAAGGCGGCGGCTTCGGCCGCTACCCGGTCCGCGTCGAGGGGGTTATCGACCCCGGGTTGAGCCGGTGGATGTGGTTGGTGAAGTGGCTGCTCGCCATCCCCCACTTCATCGTCCTGGGCTTCCTTGCCATCGCCTTCTTCGTGCTCTCGGTGGTGGCCTTCTTCGCCATCCTGTTCACGGGTCGCTAC
>CAYQZO010000375.1:0-2487 GCA_964421925.1 uncultured Acidimicrobiaceae bacterium | reverse complement strand
ACCGGGCACACCTCCTGGCAGGCCATGCAGGTGGTGCAGGCCCACAGGGTGTCGGTGCCGATCACGGTGCCGGCGATCTCGGTGGCCTCGGGGTACTGCGGGGTGGCGCCGGGCCCGTACCACAGGTGCAGCCCGGCCTCGGCGTCGGCGTGCTCCCGCAGGTCGAGGACGAGGTCACGCGGCGACAGCGGCGCGCCCGCGGTCCGTGCCGGACAGGCCTCGTGGCACTTGCCGCACTTGGTGCAGGCGTCGAAGTCGATGAGTTCTTTCCAGGTGAACGAGGACAGGTCGCGGTAGCCGGGCGCAGCGGCGTCGGCGACCGGTCGCAGCGACCGGGCGGAGCTCTCGTGATCGCTGAAGACCAGGTCGGCCACGTCGACGAGCATGTGCATCCCCTTGGAGTAGGGGAGGTAAGCGATGAACGCGAGGGCCGCAACGGTATGCACCCACCAGGTGGCGAGGCGTGCCGTGTCGTTCCAGGTGTCGCCGAGCCCGCCGAAGATCTGGGCCACCACCCAGCCGGCGATCGAGTACACCTCGAAGTCGGGGAAGTCGGTGGCGGCGATCCGGAACCCTTCGAGCAGGAACCCGGTGACCCCGATGAAGAGCAGGATCACCAGGAACACCGTGTCGTCCAGGGAGTAGCCGCGGCGGTCGGCGTCGACGGCGTCGACCCGGTCGTACTGCAGCCGGAAGGGTTTGCGCCGGCGCCGGTAGGCCAGCATGAGGAGACCGACGACGAATCCGATGGCGAACAGGTCGACCACAAGCGAGTAGACGACGTAAAAGGCGCCGTGCCAGAACTGCCACTCCGGTTTGTCGAGGAAGAGCCCGATCACGTCTTCGTCGATGGCGATGATCGTGGTGGCGATGAGCAGCACGATGAAGCCGTAGAACACGAAGAAATGGGCGATCCCGACGTAGGGGCTGCGCTTGCCGATCGTCCGCTGGGACGCCAGGTCGGCGACGGCCCGCCTGATGCGGCGTAGCGAGAGCCGCGACGCCGAGGCCCCGGTCAGGTACTTGGCGAACCGCTTCCACACCCCGAGCAGGAAGATGGCGATGGCGATCGCCGCCAGCCAGTAGAAGAGCCCGATGGTCCAGCCGTCGAACCCGAGGAAGACCTCGCGACCCGCCTCGTCGATGGATTGGAGGGCGAAGATCACCGAGCCCCCTCCGCTCGACGACTCTTTGTCTCCCCCACGCAGTGGGGGAGACGCGGAGGAGCGCAGCGACGACGCAGAGGGGGGATCATCACTCCAGCCGCTCCGTCAGCTCCGGCAGCAGATCGAACAGATCCCCGACCCAGCCGTAGTGGGCCACCCCGAAGATCGGGGCCTGGGGGTCGGTGTTGACCGCGATGATCGTCGACGAGTCCCGCATCCCCTCCACGTGCTCGGGGGCGCCGCTCACACCGAGGGCCAGATACACCTTGGGTGCGACGGTGAGGCCCGACTTGCCGACCTGCCGGGTCTTGGGCAGCCAGCCCTGGTCGACGATGGGCCGGGATGCCGCCACGGCTCCGCCCAGGGCCTCGGCCAGCTCCACGGCCTCCTCGATGTTGTCCTCGGACTCGATGCCGCGCCCGACCACCACCAGGACCTCCTGAGCGGTGATGTCGATGTCGCCTCCCTCCGGCTCGGCGAGGCCGGTGAAGGTGGTGCCGCCGACGCCGGCGGGGTTGTCGATCGTCACGATCTCGGGAGACCCGTCGCCCTTGCCGTCGGCCGCCGACGCGGCACCGGCGAGCACGGAGAAGACGGCGCGGTCGCCGTCGACCTCCACGTCGGCCTCGATCTTGCCCGCGTAGAGCTGGCAGGTGGCCTTGAGCCCGCCGTCGGCCTCGACCGACTCGCAGTAGGAGACGAGCGGGAGGTCGTTGGCCGATGCGATGTGGGACGCCATGTCCATCCCCGTCGACGTATAGGGCACGAGCACGATGCTCGGCTCGTGCTTCTCCACAAGCGCGGCTGCGGTCGCGGCGTGGGCGTCCGGGTTGAAGGACTCGAGCGCGGCGTCGTCCACGACCAGCACGCGGTCGGCGGCACCGAGCTCGCCGGCCATGGCGGCCACGCCGTTGCCGAGGACCGCCGCCTCCAGGTCGCCCCCGGTTGCGGCGGCGAGGGACCTTCCCAGGGCGAGCAGCTCGAAGGTGGCATCGGTGAAGCTGCCACCGAGGTGCTCGGTGATGACGAGAACGCTCATGATCCACCTCCCACGCCGGCTGCGGCGAGCAACGCGACGATCCTCTCCGCTGCGGCCGCTTCGTCACCGTCGATCATCTCGGCGCCCTCGCCGGATTCGGGGATCCGCATCGCGGTGACGGTGATTCCCGACGACCCGGACGGCGCGCCGGCGTCGGCTTCGGTGACGGCCCCGGACTCCTGGGCCTCGCGGATCCGGCTCACCGCCACGTAGCGCGGGGCCTGGCGTGCCGCCTGGATGCCCAGCACTGCGGGCAGTGTCACGTCGTAACCGGCGGTGATA
>CAYQZO010000374.1:0-2496 GCA_964421925.1 uncultured Acidimicrobiaceae bacterium | reverse complement strand
GCCTTCGCTGGCCTCGAGCACCCACATGGAGCCCTTGCGCCACTCCATCGGGCCCTCCAGCTCGACGCCGTCACCGGCAAGGGCGGTGATCGTCGACTCCAGGCCTTCACCGTGGGTGGAGAGCGCGGCCGCCTCGCCCGTAAGTTCCGAGATCAGCGAAAGCACCTGGTAGGCGCCGGCATCGACGGTGAGCCGCTTGTCGGTCTGGATGGGGAGCCGGATGGAGAAGCTGAGCGGGCGCATCGTCTGAACGCAGCGCTGGTACGGAGAGGAGATGAGCCGGGTGAGGGGGTGGCCGTCGAGCTCGGCGGCGAGCCGCAGCGCCTGTTTGCGGCCCTTGTCGTCGAGCGGTCGCTTCTTGTCCTTGTCGCGCCATGTGGCTTTGTCTCCGGCGCGACCGTGGCGGATCAGGTAGATGGTGGAGCGGGTCGGGTCCTCGACGAGGTCATCGGCCCGTTGCAGCACGTTGCGCTCCGCCTCGTAGTCGAGGCGCTTCAACGCCTTGTCCAGGCTCAGCCACTCGATCTCGTCGACCTCGCTGTTGGGCTTGAAGGCGCTCTCCTCGAGGTCGTCCATCAACCACCAGCGGACCATCTTGCGGTTTCGCTGGTCGGTCTGGTAGCCGATCGAGCCCACACTCGCCGTGTTCATGGCTCTGACCCCGGTCTCCTCCCTCACCTCGCGAAGCGCGGCCTCCAGGAAGCCCTCCCGGCGGTTGAGCTTGCCCTTGGGCAGGGTCCAGTCGTCGTACTGGGGGCGATGGGCGAGCAGGTACTCGCCCGAGTCGTCCGGGCGGCGCACAACGCCTCCGGCGGCCTTGATCGAAGCCTTGAATCGTTTCGGGCTCACTGGGTTGGGTTCTGCCGGTCGATCGCAAGCTCCTGGAGCCGGGCGTGGGTGTCGATGCCGATGGCCGTCGGGACTTGGCTCCACGAGCCGTCCGGCTCCCCCTTCCAGGCGAGGATGTCATCGCTCATCTCGACCTCGATGATCTCCTCCAGGCGCTCCTTGAGGCGGGGGTCGGTGACCGGGACCAGCGCCTCGACACGCCCGTTCAGGTTCCGCTGCATGAGGTCGGCAGATCCGATGTAGTAGACGGCGTTGGCTCCCGGTTTGCCGAAACGGTAGATCCGGGAGTGCTCCAGGTAGCGGCCAACGATCGAGCGCATGGTGATGTTCTCCGACAGTCCCGGGGCTCCGGCGCGGATCGAGCTCGTGCCCCGCACGATGAGATCGACACGGACACCGGCCGCCGAGGCCGCATACAGCTCGTCGATCATGTCTGGATCGACCACGTGGTTGACCTTGATGAGAATGCGGCCCTCGGGACCGAGCGCCGCCTGCTCCCTGATCCGTTCCACCAGCCGGTGACGCAGGTGTTCGGGGGCGACGATGAGCTTGGAGTAGGCCGTGGGCCGGGCATAGCCGGTGAGGTGGTTGAACAGCTCGGAGAGGTCGGCGCCGATCTCCTCGTCGGCGGTGAACAGGCCGAGATCCTCGTAGAGGCGGGCGGTCTTGGGGTTGTAGTTGCCGGTGCCGATGTGGGAGTAGCGCTTGATGCCGTCGGGCTCCTTGCGGACCACCAGCAGCGCCTTGGAGTGGGTCTTCAGCCCCCGAACCCCATAGACGACGTGGGCGCCGGCCGACTCGAGCACGCGGGCCCAGTTGATGTTGGCTGCCTCGTCGAAGCGGGCCTTCAGCTCGACGAGCACCACCACCTGCTTGCCCGCCTCGGCAGCCTCGACCAGGCGCCGTACCACCGCTTCCTCACCGCCGAGGGCCGGGTCGTCGGGTACCGACGTGCGATAGAGCGTTTGCTTGATCGCCAGGACGTCCGGATCGGCCACCGCCTGGCCGAGGAAGGCGCTCACCGAGTTGGCGAACGAGCCGTACGGGTAGTGGACCAGGATGTCGCCCCGCTTCAGCTCCTCGAAGAAGTCGATGCCACCTTTGGCCAGCCGTGGCTGGGTCTTTGGCGTCCACACCGGGTACTTGAGCTCGGGCCGGTCGATCCCGTAGAGGGTCCACAGCCCGGACAGGGCAAGGGGGGCCTCACGGTGGTACACGTCCTCGGGGGAGAGCTGCAGGCCGTGCAGGAGCAGGTCGAGCACGGGTTCCGAGATCCCCACCTCGACCTCGAGCCGAACCGCGTGCGCCGCCCGCTGGCGGTAGCGGAGGACGCTCTCCATCGCTTTGAGCAGGTCGTCGGCCTCTTCCTCCTCGACGGCGAGGTCGGCGCTCCTGGTGACCCGGAACGTGTGGTAGTCGAGCACGTCGAGGCCGCCGAACAGGCGGCTCAAGTGGTGGCCGACCACCTGCTCGAGCGGTACGAAGCGTTGCCCGTCCTCGAGGGCGATGAAGCGTGGGACGTTGGGCGGGATCTTCACTCTGGCGAACTGCACCGCATCGCGTTCGGGATCGCGCAACAGCACCGCGAGATTGAGCGACAGGTCGGAGATGAACGGGAATGGATGGGTCGGATCCACGGCGAGCGGG
>CAYQZO010000373.1:0-2511 GCA_964421925.1 uncultured Acidimicrobiaceae bacterium | reverse complement strand
ACCCGCACCCCGGTAGCGAACGGACCGTCGGGAGGCTCCACCACCCGCAGGTCGACAGCAGTGCTCATCCCTGCCCGGCGGCGGCGTACAGGGCGCGCACCTCGTCGAGACGCAACGGCCTCGCCACACCCGGCTCCAACCGTCCGTCCCGTATCGGACCGATGGCGGTGCGGGTGAGACGGCGGACCGGATGGCCCACCGCATCGAGCATGCGGCGCACGATCCGATTCCGCCCCTCCCCCATCGTCACCTCCACCAGCGAGGCGTCGGCACCGGTGTCGAGGCGCCGGGCGGCAAGGGCGGCCGCCGGGCCGTCGTCGAGCTCGACACCTTCACACAGCCGGCGCAACGCGTCGTCTCCGATGTGACCGTCGACCAGGGCGACGTAGGTCTTGGCCACGCCGAACCCCGGGTGGGTGAGGCGCATGGTGAGGTCCCCGTCGTTGGTGAGGATGATCAGGCCCTCCGAATCGGTGTCGAGGCGGCCCACCGGAAAGACCCGGGTACCGGCGTCGACGAGGTCGACCACCACCGGCCTGCCCTGCGGGTCGGAAGCGGTGCTCACCACGCCGGCGGGCTTGTACACCAGGTAATAGGCGAGGTCGGGGGCGACCGGGAGGGGAATGCCGTCGATCGCGATCCGTGCCGACCCGGGATCTGCCTTCTGGCCGATCACCGCAGGAGCGCCGTCGACGGTCACCCGGCCCGCCGCGATCAATTCCTCGGCGGCCCGTCGGGAGGCGTACCCGGAACGGGCGATCAGCTTGTGGACCCGTTCGATGTTCCCTCGGGACGGAACGGCCGCTCCAGGGTCTCCACCACCTCGGCAGGCGGGACGTGGTCGGCGAGCGGTGGAAGGTCGGCGAGCGAGTTGATCCCGAGCTTCTCCAGCATGAGATCGGTCGTTCCGTACAGGAGCGCCTGGCCGGGGCCGGGAGCCCGGCCGATCTCCTCGACGAGGCCGTGGCGCTGCAGCGTGCGCAGCGCCCGCTCCGAGTCCACGCCGCGAATCTCGGCGACCTGGCCACGCGACACCGGCTGCCGGTAGGCAACGACGGCAAGGGTCTCGAGGGCGGCCGAAGACAGCCGGGTCGCCTTCTCGGTTGCCGCGAACTGCTCCAGATAGGGCTGGGCCTCGGGGGTGGTGAACAGCCGCCACCCACCGGCCACCTGGCGGAGGACGATGCCCCCTCCCCTGCCGTCCAGCTCGGCTTGCAACTCGTCGAGCATCAACCCTACGTCGGCCCGGGACAGCTCGAGAACCTCGGCGATCTCGGAATCGGTCAGCGGGGTCTCCGCCACGAACAGGATCGCCTCAAGGGCTGCCTTGGCCTCGCTCACGGTGCCTCCTCTCCACGCATCATCGCTTCGAATCGCTCGGTGGCATCCTGCTCGCTGTAACCCACCATGATGGGGGCGAATCGGTCCTCCTGGCTGACGCGGATGATCCCCCAGCGAGCGAGCTCGAGCAGCCCAAGGAAGTAGGCGACGACCTCCATGGAGTTCGTGCAGTGGGCGACCAGGTCGTCGAAGTCCGCCTCGACCGCTTCCACCATCCGGGTCTGCAGATCGAGCAGGGCGTCCTGCACCGAGGGCAGCTCGAGGGCGAGATGATCGGTGTCGATGTCCTCATAGACGCCGGAGAACGCCCGGTCCGCCAGGGTGGCGAGCCCGGCGCCGTCGACCGGCAACACCAGCTCCGGTGGAGGCGGGGTGACTTCCTCGAGGCCGACCTGGCGCGCCGTGTAGCGGGCCTGGGACTCCATGCGGTGGGCAATGACCGCGGCGACGTCCTTGAAGGTGAGGTTCATCAGCAAACGAGCCAGCAGCCGGTCTCGCTCTCCGGCGAGGGCGAGCTCGTCGTCGAGGTCGAACTCGCGGTCTTCGGGGAGGAGGTGGCGGGCCTTGAGCTGGATGAGCGTCGAAGCGATGAGCAGGAACTCGCTGGTCACGGTCAGGTCGAGCTCTCGCATGACCTCCAGGTACTCCAGATACTCGGCAACGAGGTCGGAGAGGGAGAGTTCGGTGATCTCCACCTGATGCGACGTGATCAGCTGTAGCAGGAGATCGAGGGGGCCCTCGAAGACGCGGGTCTTCACCTCATAGGTCATGGGGCGATGCTATCGCCGGAGGGCGAAGTAGCTGAGTAATGAGTACCAAGCACCTCAGTACTCGGTACTCACTACTCACTACTCGTGCTTCAGAACAGCAGGACGATGCCAAACACCGCGGCGCCGATGCCCACGATCGCCAGCACCGTCTCGATGCCGACGAGCCAGTAGCTCTCCTCGTGGTTGAAATCGCGCACGGCCGAGGTGAACATCCCAACGGTCGCGGCAAGTCCACCGACGATGAGCAGGGCCGGGGCCCAGTCGTTGGCAAGGTCGGCCCGCTGGTACGTCCGGTTGAACAGCGTGATCGTGCCTGCATCGTCGACGGCGAACCATGCTCCGATTGCCGCGGCGATGAGGCCGAAGACGCCCATCAGCCAGGTGACGACGTGCACACCCA
>CAYQZO010000372.1:0-2556 GCA_964421925.1 uncultured Acidimicrobiaceae bacterium | reverse complement strand
GCCTTCGCCCTCGGCGTGGCGACCACCCGCTTCGCCGTGCTCGGCGTGTTCACAGCCGTGACCGTTTCCGCGACATGGGCTGCGGCCGCGGGCTGGGTCGTTGCACCGCTGTGGCTCGCCGGTGCTGCTCTTCTCGCCGGTGCATCCCTGTGGTGGCGGCTGGGGCCGACGTTCGCCCCGGCGGTTCTTGTTGCCCTCGGCGCCGCCTGGTCGTGGCAGCCCTGTGTGGGCCCCGAGCTCGGCGAGGCGCTCACCACCGCGCAGACCGATCCCCTCGCTGCGCTCGGAGGGTTGGGAGCCTTCATCGTCGGGGTCGTCGCCGTTGGGCTGGCCGGTGGAGCCCTGCTGCACCGATGGATCGGGCGGCGCCTCGACCGGGTGGGTGCCGTCGTGGCCGCTGTGCTCGGGGTGACGATGGTGATCGGGGTGTACCCGAAGATCGCCTCGATGTTCGCCCAGTGGAGCACGGCGCTGTGGGCGTGACGCCGGGTCTACTCGGCTCGCACCACCGTCACCCGGTGTCCTCGCCGACCACGTCCTGCCACCCCTCGACCGCCGAGGGATAGCGCGGTAACCAGCCGGTGGCGTCCTTGAAATGCTTGTTGGCGACTCGATGCGAGATCGCCAGCAGGTTCGCCGCCGGGCCCGCCACCTGCCGCGCCAGCCAGCGCGGAACGCGCCGCGGTGGCTTCGCTCCGATGAGATCGGCCAGGACCTCCAGGTCACGGCGGGCGGTGAGCGGCTCGTCGTCGGACACGTTGTATACGCCCGCCGGGGCGTCGAGGGCGGCGGCGATAGCCGTGCCGGCGTCGTGAGTGTGCAGGCGGGAGATGTATTGCTCGCCATTGCCCACGAGCGGGATCTTGCGGGCGGCCACCGATGCCACGTAGGCGCCAGAAGCGCGGCCCGGCCCGTACAGGGACGACAGCCTCAGCGTGATTCCCCGGCCCCCTCCGGCTGCGAACCGATCCACCTCCCGTTCCGCGTCGAGCGCCGAGTCGAGGATGTCCCAGACCAGCTGGATGGTTGCATCCTCGTCCAGCCACCGGCCGCCGCCGTCGGCGTAGACGAAGGTGATCGACTCCTGCACGAAGGTACCGATGCCGTGCTCGAGGGCGGCGTCGACCAGGTGCGCGGTGGCCTCGGTGCGGAGCCGGTCATTGGTCTCCCACGAGGCGCGCTTGGTGAGCGCGTCTTGAGGCGGAATGGCGGTAGCGAAGTGGAGCACCGCGTCGTTGCCGGCGACCGCCGCCGCCACCGACCCTGCGTCGAGGAGATCGACGTCGACCGGTCGGGCTCCCACCTCGGTGAGCCACGACCGCCCCGACTCGGTGCGGGCGACGCCGGTGACCTCGTGGCCGGCCCCGATCAGGCGGGGAACGGCTTCCCTTCCGATGGCGCCGGTGGCGCCGGTGATGAGGGTCTTCATGATGGATCCTTTCTCCGGCCGCCTCGCGGAGGCCGTGTCATCCTGAAGACGAGAGCGCTCCTTCATCGGTGACTCGGGGGCGGCGGCGGCTGCCCCGGATCCCGATGTCGCGCCGGGTGAAGGCGTAGACCGCGAGGGCGAACAGGGCAGCGGTGACCAGGACGAGCAGCCCGGTGTGGAACCAGGAGAACCCCTCGATGAACGGGTCGTTGCCGATGTACCAGTAGAACGGGGAGAGCTTCTGGGGAATGTCCATCACGTCGGTGAGGCTTGCCAGGCTGTGGGCGAAGAAGGAAGCGACGGCGAGCGCGGCGGCCGCCCCGCCGGCGACCGCCCGGCTCCCGGTCCAGGCACCGAGCAGGAGGGCGACGGCGCCGAAGAGGAGGGCAAGCAGCACCAGGTTGAGGTTGATGGCGATGAGGCCCTCCATGCCAAGGCCGAGGTCGAAGATTGGGTTGGCGATGAGCAGGGATACGACGAGCGCCGCGCCGAGTCCGGCGGTGAGCAGGCCGGCCGCGGCGAACTTGTCGATCACCACCCGGCTGCGCAGCACCGGGGCGCCGAGGAGGAGGTCCATGGTTCCCTCGTGCTCCTCGCCGGCGGTTGCCGAAGCGCCCCGGAGCACGGTGAAGATGATGACGATGATGGGGAGCATCAGGGAGTACAGCTCGCCGCTCAGGTACCCGGCGCCGGTGGTGAACTGCTCGAGATCGATGTTGAAGATGGCCAGGAACCCCTCCGGGTACAGCTCGAGGAGCTCCTGCCAGGCATCCACGTCCTCGGCGATGAGCGGGTAGAAGATGCTCATCAGGAAGACGATGGCGGCGAGACCCGCCACCCACCACCAGTAGGAGCGGCGCGAGTCCCACAGGGTCTTGGTGTAGACGCTATGCATCGGGACCGTCGGAGTAGAAGGCGAGGAAGGCGGACTCCAGGTCGCCCTCCTTGCTGATGACGTTGACCGTGTCGTGGCGAGCGGCCGCCTTCAACAGGGCATCGACCGGCCCCACCACGGACACGGCGACCCCGTGGCCGTGGTTGGTGCTGTGCGCCTCGGTCACCGACGGGATGCCGGCGAACTCGTCCGGTGATACCGGCTCGGCGAAGATGAACTCGAAGCGGCGGGT
>CAYQZO010000371.1:0-2565 GCA_964421925.1 uncultured Acidimicrobiaceae bacterium | reverse complement strand
ATCCAGGCGACCCGTGCCGCCGTCGAAGAGGGCATCGTCCCCGGTGGCGGCGTTGCCTTCCTCCGTTCGATCGGGCCGGTCGAGAAGCTGCGCGGTGGCAGCGACGACGTCAAGGCCGGTCGCGACCTAGTGCGGCGTGCCCTCGAGGCACCGCTCCGTCAGATCGCGGTGAACGCCGGCTACGAAGGCGGCGTTGTGGTCGACAAGGTCGAGAACGACACCGAGGGGAATGTCGGCTTCGACGCTTCCACCGGTGAGTACACCGACCTGGTCAAGGCCGGCGTCATCGACCCGGCCAAGGTCACCCGCTCCACGCTGCAGAACGCGGCGTCGGTTGCGGCCCTGTTGGTGACCACCGAGGCGCTCGTCGCCGAAATGCCGGAGAAAGAGCCGGCCATGGCCGGCGGGGGACACGGCATGGGAGACATGGACTTCTAAGAAGGTCCGGCTTCCTGCTATCAGCTACCAGAAGGGGCGGCCACGGGGCCGCCCCTTCTGTTTCGTGCACCACGGGCCTTCCGCACTCGACAACCGCACGGACGTCATCGGCGGTGTTCGTTGGCTACCACCGGCTATTCGGAGGAGCCGGCCTCTCCAGTCCAGTCTTCGTTGTCGAGCGCAGCGGTGAAGTCCGAGATCTCGTCTTCGGTGATCGAATTTGTATCGGCCACGATGTCATGCCGGACCCCGGCGGCGATGAGCACGCTGACCACCCGCCCGCTTGCCGGACGATGGTGCATGTCGCCACATCCCGGACATTCGAAGCGATAGCGACCCTCCGCTGCGCCGACGGTGATCTCGAGATCAATGTCCACGATGTCGAGCTCAACGTGCCCGCAGCGCGGACAGATCGTGCGAATAGTCGCATCCACCAGCGAACCTCCAAGATGCCTCACATACTTTGTCGACACACGAAGGCTCCTAGCGAAGAACCATTTGCGCGGTAGTCATGTCCACTCACATGGACGACCGGGCGGTTGCGACCGTGCTTTCTACCTCCGATACAACCAAGAGTGGCGCTGTGAACACTCTCTGTTGTATTTGTCGCGATTCCGGCTATTCTGAGATCAGGGCAATGGGTGGGCTTTCCATTCTGCCCTGGGGGATGAAAGGGGAAGGCAGATGGGTAGGAAGGCGGTCGTCGCCGCCGTTGTGTTCGCGGTGCTCGTGTTGGTCATGGCGGTGGCGGCGTATGGGCAGGAGGGGAATCCGAACGATCCGGGGTATTGGGAGGACCAGTTCGACCATGCCGCGACGTGTGTCAAGATCGACCCGCCCGATGGTGACAACCCGTACGGGTCGCTCACGAGTGATGGCCTGGCGGTGGTGCTCAACCCGTACCAGCAGGCGTGGCCGGGTGATCATTACGAGGCGTTGATCGTCAAGAGCGGCACCGTGGACATCGGGTACGGGCCGGGGAACGCGGTGTACGTGCACCCGTCGGCGGGCGTGGAGTACACCCCGCCACCGAACCCGGGTGGGCAGGCGCCGCAGGTGTCGCATTGGATCGTCTGTTTCGGCACGACGCCGGACCCGACGACCACGACTACGACGACGACGTCGACTACGACGTCGACCACCACCACGACGACTACGACGTTGCCGACGACGACTACGACGTTGCCGACGACCACGACGACCACGGTCGACCCCGGTGACACGACGACGACGGTGGAGACGCTGGTGTTCCCGGTTGGCGGCGTGGCCACCGGTGGTGGGAGCACTGCAGGCGGCTCCAACGGCGGGATGGCGCTGGTGGGGCTCGGCATGCTCGTTCTGATGGCCGCAGCGGCTCTGTGGGCTCACGGCTTCGGCATGAGAACCGGGAAGGAGTGACCCAAGCCATCTCGCCATCGCGGGCCTCCCGCCGTCTCGAGCAAGGGGCGGCAGTGCTGGCCGTGGCCGGTGCGATGGTGATGGCTGCCGGGTTTCAGGTGACGGCGGGGGAGCCGTCGGGGCGGTGGGCGCCGGAGCCGGGAGGGGCGGCTCCGCTCACCGCCGCGGCGCCCTTGAACACCGCACCCCTGCCCGGTCCGGCCGAACCCGGTCCCGGCCGACCCACTCCCGGGATGGCGAAGTCCCCAGCGGTGGTGGCGCCGGCGCCTGCGGCGTCGTCGGCGGTGATACCCACGCGGGTTCGTATCCCTGTGATCGGTGTGAACGCAACCGTCGTCGAACTGGGTTTGGACGCAGAGGGCAGGCTCGAGGTGCCCGAGGATTGGGACGATACCGGTTGGTTCACGGGCCGCTCCGTGCCCGGTGAGATCGGGACAAGCGTCGTGGTCGGACACGTCGATTCCGCCGCCAACGGAGCCGCCGTCTTCTTCTATCTTGACGAGCTCCTCCCCGGAGATCTCGTCGAGGTGGTCCGCTCCGACGGCTCGATCGCCCGGTTCGCCGTCACCGAGGTGACCCGGTTCAGCAAGAACGACTTCCCCACCGTTCGGGTGTCCGCGCCCACCGAGATGCCAAGCCTGCGTCTCATCACCTGTGGAGGTGCTTTCGACCGCAAGGCGAGGTCGTATACCGACAATGTCGTCGTCTTTGCCGAATACCTCGACACCC
>CAYQZO010000370.1:1857-2570 GCA_964421925.1 uncultured Acidimicrobiaceae bacterium | reverse complement strand
CCGGCGCTCCGCCTCATCGAGGAACAGGCACCGGGCACCTTCAACCACTCGATGCTCGTCGGCGCCCTCGCCGGTCTGGCGGCGCTGGCCATCGACGCCGACGCCCTCCTCGCCCAGTCGGCGGCCTGGTACCACGACCTGGGCAAGACCAAGGCTCCCCAGTACTTCGTGGAGAACCAATTCGGAGTGTCCAACCCCCACGACGAGCTGGATCCGGCCGAGTCGGCCCAGATCATCCGCTCCCACGTCACCGAGGGCCTCAAGCTGGCCAAACGCTTCAGGATCCCGCACGATGTCGCCGACGGGATCCGGATGCACCACGGCACCAGCCTGATGCGCTACTTCTATCACAAGGCGCTCGACGACAACCCGGACGTCGATCCGGCGCTGTTCCGGCACTTCGGGGCCAAGCCGCAGGGCAAGGAGATGGCCATCGTCATGCTGTCGGACTCGGTGGAGGCCGCGGCACGCGCCTACGCCGCCGAAGAGGATCCCACCGCAGAGGGGCTGCAACAGCTCGTCGAGACCGTCGTCGCCGAGAAGGTGGACGACGGCCAGCTCGCCGAATCCGCGCTCACCTTCGGCGACCTGACCGCCATCAAAGCAGAGCTGGTCAGGGCCCTGATGGGCTACTACCCCGCCAGGGTCCCCTATCCCGGGTTCCCCGGCCCTCGCGTCCCGGACCGCCTGAGCAGCCCGGGCCAGGCGGCGAT
>CAYQZO010000370.1:0-1847 GCA_964421925.1 uncultured Acidimicrobiaceae bacterium | reverse complement strand
TGCTGGCGGAGGCCGACGAGTGAGCGTGACGCTCAGCGACGAACAGGACGACCCCGTCCCCCTCGACGAGCTGGCCAGACTGGCCGAGCTCGTCATCGACGCCGAGGGCCTTCCGCCCGCCGCCGAGGTTTCCATCCGGCTGGTCGATGACTCCACGATCGCCGCTCTTAACAAGGCCCACCTCGGCAAGGATGGTCCGACCGACGTCCTGTCCTTCCCCATCGAGGATGCCGCACCCGGGGCCCCGCCCACACCGATCGCCGGGGGCCCGCCGCTCGAGCTCGGCGACGTGTTCATCGCCCCTGGGGTCGTGGCGGCCAACGCCCGTCGCGAGGGGGTCGCCTACGACGATGAGCTCGCCCTCATGGTGGTTCACGGCCTCTTGCACCTGCTGGGGTGGGATCATGTCGACGAGCACGACGCCGCAGAGATGGAAGAGCGAGAGGGCGAGCTGTTGAGTTTGATCGGGCGGGTCCGCCCGTGACCCTGCTCGCCTACGTGACCGCGGCGATCTTGCTTGTGATCACCGCAACCCTGCGTGCTGCGGGGGCAGCGCTGGTGCGCACCTCGCGCGCCGACGCCCTCCACGACGCCGCCGAGGGCCGCAGGGGCGCCGCCACCGTCGCTGAGCTCCTGGAGGAGCGAGCCCGCCTGCAGCCGGCGCTCGCTCCGGTGCTCACCGCGCTGCTCGTGCTCGCGGTGATCCCCCTCACGTGGGCGCTGTCGCGTTCCTTCAGCGGGTGGGGTCTCGCCGTGGTGGTTCTGGTGATGGCCGTGCTGGTCGTGATCCTCACCGACCTCATCCCGCGCACCATCGGGAGGACGGGGTCGAAGACGCTGGCCTACCGGTTCGCTCCGTTGCTCGCCGCCTCGGTGCGCATCGGCGACGCCGCCAACGACCTGGTGTCCGACGACGACGAGGAGCCGGTCGAGGAGGAGACCGTCAACGTCGAGGAGGAGCGGGAGTTGATCTCGTCCATCATCGAGTTCGGTGACACCATCGTGCGAGAGGTGATGGTGCCGCGGACCGACATGGTGACCCTTCCCGCGTCGGCGTCGACCGACGAAGCGGTCGACCTCGTCCTTGAGGCCGGCCGGTCCCGTCTGCCGCTGACCGGCGACAACGTGGACGACATCGTCGGCCTGCTCTACGCGCGGGACCTGCTCGAGCTCTACGACAAGAATTCGCCGCCGCGGGCGTGTGCCGACATCGCCCGCGACCCCTACTTCGTGCCGGAGACGAAACCCATCGCCGACCTGCTGCGCGAGATGCAGGCCAACCAGCGCCACCTCGCCATCGTGGTCGACGAGTTCGGCGGTACCGCCGGGGTGGTCACCATCGAGGACCTCCTCGAGGAGATCGTGGGTGAGATCGTGGACGAGTACGACACCGAGGAGCCCATGGTGGTGCCCCTCGACGAGGGGCACTTCCTGGTCGACGCCCGCCTCGACGTCGACGATCTCGCCGCCGCGCTGGGCACCGAGTTCCCCGACGAGGAGTGGGACACGGTCGGCGGGCTCATCCTCGGCCTGGCCGGACGGGTACCTGCCCCGGGCGAGTCCTTCGAGTACGCCGACGTGCTGTTGACCGCCGAACAGGTGCAGGGACGCCGGGTCGCCAGGGTGCGCGTGGCGCCTCGATGACGGTCGCCGGCTTCGTGTCGGTGGTGGGGCGGCCCAACGTGGGGAAGTCGACGCTGGTGAACAGCCTGGTCGGAGACAAGGTGGCCATCACCTCGTCCCGGCCCCAGACCACGCGCAACACGATTCGCGGCGTCTACACCGGCGACGGGGTGCAGATCGTCTTCGTGGACACGCCGGGGTTGCACAAGCCGAAGAACGCGCTC
>CAYQZO010000369.1:0-2574 GCA_964421925.1 uncultured Acidimicrobiaceae bacterium | reverse complement strand
CTTCGCCTTCAGCAACGTGCTCATCGAGCAGCCACCCATCGACGACACCACCGCCGTCGTCGTCGAGTTCGAGACGGGCGCCCTGGGCTACCTGGGGACCTCGTTCGTGGTTCCTCGCACGACGAGCGTGGCGGTGCGCGGCACCGATGCCTCGGCGATGTCGACCGAGGACGGCACCCGCTTCTTCATGCAGGCCAGAGGCGACGCCGCTCCCACCGAGGAGCCGATCGAGCAGCTCGAGGCCGTCGCCGACGAGCTGGGCGAGTTCATCCGCGGTATCCAGGACGGCGGGACGCCCGAGACGGGCGGGCCGGAGGCACTCGAGGTGATCGTCGTCATGGAGGCGATGGTGGCCGCCTCCGAGTCGGGCACCGCCCAGAGGGTTGCGGACTTCCGCTGATGGCCGAGTATGTGAAGTCGCCCAAGGAGAAGTCACAGGCGGTCACCGACGAGATCCGATCCACCGTCAGCACCATCATCTCGGACGTCGAACGGGAGGGCGACGCCGCGGTGCGGCGGTACTCCGAGCAGTTCGACGATTGGTCCCCGCCCAGCTTCCGCGTCTCGGACGACGAGATCCGCAGAGCCGGTGAGCAGGTCGAGGAATCGGTGGCGGAGGCGACGAACTTCACCCTCGACCAGGTGCGGAACTTCGCCCATCTCCAGCTGGAGAGCATGCACGAGTTCGAGATGGAGACGCTGCCCGGCGTGTTGCTCGGGCAAAAGCACATCCCGGTGGGATCGGTCGGCTCGTACTCGCCCGGCGGGCTGTATCCGCTGATCGCATCGGCGATCATGACCGTGGCCGTTCCGAAGGTCGCCGGTGTCGGCCGGGTCGCCGGGGCAGCGCCGCCGCGTCGAGCGCAGGGGATGCACCCTCCGCAGCTGTGGGCCATGGACCTCTCCGGCGCCGATGAGATCTTCTGCGTGGGCGGCGTCCAGGCGCTGGCGGGGCTGGCCTTCGGCCTCGAGGGGTCGGAGCCGGTGGACATGATCGTCGGCGCCGGCAACGTCTACGTCGCCGAGGCGAAGCGGCAGCTCTTCGGCCGGGTCGGCATCGACCTGCTCGCCGGACCAACCGAGGTGATGGTCATCGCCGACGACACCGCCGATCCCGCCGTGGTGGCCGCCGACCTCCTCGGCCAGGCCGAGCACGGGCCGACCTCACCGGCGATCCTTGCCACGACCTCCCTCGACCTCGCCAGAGAGACGCTGCGAGAGGTGGATCGCTGGCTCGAGACCTGGCCCACCGCCCCGGTGGCCGGACAGGCCTGGCGCGACTACGGCACGATCATCCTGTGCGAGGACGACGAGGAGGTGGTGCGGATCACCGACGAGATCGCCCCGGAACATCTCGAAGTGCAGACAGCCGACGCCGACTGGTTTGCCGCCCGTCTTCGCAACTACGGGACGCTGTTCATCGGGACCCATGCCACCGTGACCTACTCGGACAAGGCGATCGGCACCAACCACGTGCTTCCCACCGAGCGGGCGGCCCGCTACACCGGGGGCCTGTGGGTGGGCAAGTTCCTCAAGACGGTGACCACCCAGCGGGTCACCGCCGAGGGGTCGGCGACCGTGGCCGAGCCGGCCGCAGTCGTGGCCGACGCCGAGCTGATGTTCGGCCACGCCATCAGCTCGCGGCTGCGGCTCAACCCCGAGTACTTCCCCGATGCGCTGGAGCAGGCCGATGGGTGAGCGTCGTGTCACGCTCATCACCGGCGCCAGCCAGGGCATCGGCCGGGTGATGGCGGGCGCCTTTGCCCAAGCCGGCGACGATCTCGTCCTCGTCGCCCGCAACGAGCAGGGTCTCGAGGAGACGGCCACCGCCGCCCGCGGCGGCGGCACCGAGATCCTCGTGGTCCCCGCCGACATCACCGACCCGGACCACGTCGAGCGCATGGCCAAGCAGGCGCTGGACCGCTTCGGCAAAGTCGATGTGCTGGTCAACAACAGCGGCATCGGCGGCCCGTCCGGGCCGATGTGGGAGCTCGACCTCGACGAGTGGCGGCGGACCTTTGCGGTCAACGTCGACGGGGTGTTCCTCGTGTCCCGGGCCATGATGCCGCAGATGATCGAACGCTGTGCCGGCTCGGTGATCAACATCGGCTCGATCACCGGCAAGCGGCCGCTTTGGGGCCGCACCCCCTACGCCGCGACCAAGGCAGCCCTGATCGGCCTCACTCGAACCCTTGCCGAAGAGGCCGGTCCCCATGGCGTCCGCGTCAACCTGATCTCGCCGGGGTTCGTGGCCGGACCCCGGCTCGACTGGGTCATCAGGGCCCAGGCCGAGGGCCGCGGCATCACCGAGGCCGAGGCCAGGGCCGAGATGGAGGCCGAGGCGGCGCTGCTTCGGCTCACCCAGCCCGAGGATGTGGCCCGGGCCGCGCTGTTTCTCGCCTCGGACGATTCGACCGGCATCACCGGCGCCGACTTGAACGTCAACTCCGGCGCCGTCATGTATTGAAGGAGGAGCCATGCCCACACTGATCGATCTCTCCCAGGACATCTACGAGGGGATGCAGGTGTATCCCGGGCACTTGAAGACCGTGGTCTTCCAGCACGCCACCCATG
>CAYQZO010000368.1:0-2580 GCA_964421925.1 uncultured Acidimicrobiaceae bacterium | reverse complement strand
CCGCTTCGTGCGCTCAACACCAGGGAGCCGCCGCCACCGGGCGTCGAGTCAGCACCTACTCGCTCCAAAAGGGTCATTGGGCCCTCTCGTACGGCAAAGCCCAGGGGAACAATCCGAGTATGGACTCTTCGGCGAGCAGAACCTCGCAATGGATCATTGCCGGTTTCTTGCTTACCAACGCGATCCTGCTCATCTACGGGCTTCTCAGACCCGACAGCCTCGACTTCTCCATCTTCTTCTTGATCGCGCCCACCCTGGCCGTTCTGGGCATGTTCATGGCTCAGGGAAGGGTGACCAGACGAGCCGGCGTCGTGGCTATCTCGGCGGTGATCTGTGGTCTGATCGTCGTGTTGCTGATCCTTGAGTTGACCGGCTGACACCGACACGATGGCTTGACTGTCACTTGTTCAAGTCGTCGGGCACCCAGCCGGAGCCGACCTCGCCGCCGCCGACCACCCGCGCGAGTCGCGTGAACGGCCACCCGTCGCGTCCCGTCTAGCCTCCCGAGCACGTTTCCGACCTAAGGACCGCAGTGGCATCGAACGGAGACGAGGCCCCTGCCGAATCACCCGAGAAGGCGGGCTTCGGCAAGCGGCAGATCATCGGCACCATCGTCACCCTGGTGGTCCTGGTGATCGTCTTTGCGGTGGTTTTCCCCCAGTTCGCCGATTACCAGGCGGCGTGGGAAGCCATCCAGGACATGTCGGCCGGCTGGATCACCGCCCTCATCGTCGCCACGGTCGTCGTGATCGTGGTCTACGTCTGGCCCTACCAGGCGGCGCTCCCCGGTCTGCAGTACCGACCCGCATTCGTCATCCGGCAGACGTCGTTCATGATCAGCAACGTGATCCCGATGGGGGGAGCCATCGGTCTCGGTGTCCAATACGGCATGCTCAACAGCTACGGCTTCGGCCCGGCTCCGTCGACGTCGGCGATCGGGATCACCAGCGTGTGGAATACGTTCATCACCCTGGCTTTGCCGGTCATCGCCCTGGTGGGCCTGGTGGTGATCGGTGAGTCCACCTCTCAGGCCGCGCTCGCCACGCTCTTCGGAGTGGTCGCCATCGGCGTCGGCGTCGGCGTGTTCGCCTTCATCCTGCGCAGCGAGGAATACGCCAGGCGCATCGGGCAATGGGCCGACCGGGTCGTGGCCTGGGCGGCAGGCCTCATCAACAAGGAGGTCGATCTCAACCTCGACGAGGCGCTCGTCGACTTCCGGGCTTCGATCGTGGACGTGGTGTCCGCACGCTGGGCGTTGATCACCGGTACCAACCTGTTGCAGCAGCTCGCCCAGTTCTCGGTGCTGTTCATCGCCATCCTGGCCATCCAGGGAGGGACCGGCGAGATCGGCCTCGCCGAGGCCTTCGCCGCCTTCGCCTTCGGCCGGCTGGCGACGTTCATCCCCATACCTCCGGGCGGGTTGGGCACGACCGACGCCATCATCACCGGGGCGCTCACCGCGTTCGGGATGTCGAGCTCCGACGCCCTCGCCGCCGATCTGGTGTGGCGAGCGGCGACCTACTTCCCCCAGGTGTTCATCGGGATCGGGACCTTCCTCTACTGGCGACGGCAGCAGGCGCGTAAGGCCAGGGTGGCGACATGAAGCGCACGCTCGGTGCCCTCCTGATCGTCGTCGGCGTGGTCGGTCTCGTGCTCATGCTGTCGGCCGCGGCGGTGACGATCCATCAGGGCCGAACCATCAACCAGCGGGCCGACGACATCCTGGTTCCCCTCGCCGGTGGCGCGCAGAGCTTCCAGGAGCAGCTCGACGCCACCGAGCAGCTCGTCGACGAGCTCCTCGCGGTCGTCCCGACGAGCACCATCGTCGATCTCGCCGGTCAGCTCGCCGAGCTCACCACCCGTCTGGAGACCCTCAACGGCTACCTGAACACCGCCCGACAAGTGGTGACCGGACTCGATGGGCTTCCCTTCCTCCCGATCGACCTCAGCGCCATCGAATCCGATCTCGACGACCTGGAGACCGGCCTGGCGACGCTGACGGTTCGACTCGAGGAGCTGTCCGGCCTCGTCCTGGAAAACCAGGACGTTCCCGCACAGATCGCAGCCGGGGTCGGTGAGGCCATCAACGAGGTTCGCACCGGGATAGACAACGCCCAGGCCGAAGTCGGCCGGATCTCCGATGCCGTCGATCGCTGGCTGGTGACCGGTCTCGTGACCGTCCTCGTCCTCCTGACGTTCGGCGTTGCCGGGCAGGTGGCCTTGATCCAGCTCGGCCGCCTGCAGCGCCGCGGCGGCGAGTCCAGCGCCGCCGAAGGACCGGACGACGCACCCACCCCGGCCTGATCGAGCCTCTACCCGGCGAGCTGAGCCGACACTTGGAGCGCTCCTCCGTCGTCGCGGAGTTCGAGCGTCGTTCCCCTGATCTCCCACGTCGTGCCCGACTCCAGAGCGACTAGGTATTGGGCCTCCTGATCCATGACACCCTCCGGCTCGCCGCAGAACTTCTGGGTCGCAGCCAGCGGGCCGATCGCGATGCCGGCGCCGTCGGCCTCGTAGGGTCCCGAGTAGTCGTTGCATCCGCTCGAACCGGCCAACGTCCCATCCTCTGCGAAGGCGAGC
>CAYQZO010000367.1:0-2596 GCA_964421925.1 uncultured Acidimicrobiaceae bacterium | reverse complement strand
GACCACGATCACGTAGCGCCCCGGGTGCACAGTCCCGGCGTAGATGGAGCCGAGCGGCGCCGCCTTGATCATGGCGTCGGCGGCCAGGATGCCCACTGCGATCGACTCGACCTCGACGACGGCGATGGCGGGATCGAGTGCGGCGCCGTCAGACAATGCGCAGGGCCCCGACGACGGTGACCCGGCGCACGCGAGAGAAGGTGCGGGGCCGGGTGAGCCCTTCCCCGGTCGGGCTGGCGATGGAGAACGAGGAGAAGCCCTCGCCGCCCTCACCGAGCCCGGCGAAGTTGGGTCCGTTGGCCACGAAGATCGAGCAGTTCATGGCGCGGGCCATGCGGGTGATGGTGTCCACGTTGGTCGAGTGGATGGAGGCGGTGTGGCGGAACCGATGCTCCGACTTGACGGCGAGGTCGATGGCGGCGTCGACGGAGCTCACCCGGGTGACCGGCATCACCGGCATCATCTGCTCCGTCCACACCAGGCTGTGCTCGTTGGGGACCTCGGCGACGACGAGGCGGACGTCCTCAGGCGCCTCCACCCCGATCGCGGCGAGGATCTTGCCGGCATCCTGGCCGATCCAGGCCGGGTCGATGACACCGGGCTTGTTGGGCGGTCCCAGCTCCTTGAACACGAGTCGCTCCACCCGCTTCAGCTCGTGCTCCTTCAACCGGTAGGCCCCCGAGGCGGTCATCGCCTGGACCAGCCGGTCGGCGACGGTGTCGACCACGATGGTGGTCTTCTCGTCGGTGCAGATGATGTTGTTGTCGAACGAGGCGCCGCGCACGATGTCGCGCGCCGCCTGCTCCACGTCTGCGCTCTGGTCGACCACCGCCGGCGGGTTGCCCGGACCGGCGGTGATCGCCTTCTTGGGCTGGGCGAGCGCCTCGCGCACGACTCCGGGACCGCCGGTGACCAGCAGCACGGGAACGTCGGGATGCGCCATCAGCCGTTGTGCGGATTCGAGGGTCGGATGCGGGATCGCCGTGATGAGGTCCGACGGTCCTCCCGCACCCGTGATCGCCCGATTGAGCACCTGGATGTTCTCCACCGACACCCCGGCGGCGTTGGGGTGCACGTTGAAGGTCACCGCGTTGCCCGCAGAGACGATGGCGATGGCGTTGTTGATGATCGTCGAGGTCGGGTTGGTGGTGGGGGTGATCGACCCGATCACCCCGTAGGGGGCCCACTCGGTGACCATCATCCCCGAATCGCCGGTGACCGCTTGCGGTTCGAGATCCTCGGGACCCGGAGTGCGGGTCGTGACCACGCGGTTCTTGATCACCTTGTCCTCGGCGCGGCCGAGCCCGGTCTCCTCCCTGGCCAGGTAGGCGAGCCGCTCCCCCTCGGCGAGCATGGCGGCGCGCATGGCGTCGACGATCACCCGTCTGGTCTCCAGCCCCATGTCCCGGTACGCCTCGAAGGCGCGCCGCGCCGCCGTCACCGCGTCGTCGATCGTCTCGTAGATCCCGTCGCGCAGCTCGATGGTGCTGGTGGCCACCGCCTCGGCGGCGGCCATCGAGCGCCCCGGGTGCACCCGCCCCTCGGCGGCCTCGACCTTCCCCTTGACCCGGTCGATGATGGCGGCGATCTCGCTCTCGGTCAGCATGTCACTTGGTGAAGCGGGTCTCGCCGTCGACCTCCCAGGTGTCGACGATGGCCATGATCACCGCGTCGCAGGGACGGTCCTTGGTGAGCGTGGTCTGACGCGCCGACGACCCCAACGCGTACATGACCACCTCGCCGACTCCGGCACCGACCGCGTCCACGGCCACGACGTAGGAATCGGAGTCGTTGTTGTCGACGTCGATGGTGCGAACCACGAGGAACTTCATCCCCTCCATGAGGGGGTCCTTCCGGCTCGAGACCAGCGTCCCCGCGACCCGTCCCAGCTGCATTCTTCTCCTTGCTAGCCGAGCTCCTCCTGGGCTTGCTCGGCCCGGCCAAGCGGAAGGACGAGATCGATGTTGAGGTGGGGACGGGCGATGACGTGGGTGGCAATCACTTCGCCAACCTTCTCGGCACCGCGTACGCCGGCATCGACGGCGGCCTTCACCGCGGCGACATCACCCCGGACGATCGCGGTCACGTAGCCGCCTCCGGTCTCCTCGAAGGACACCAGCTCCACTTTGGCCGCCTTCACCATGGCGTCGGCGGACTCGACCATGGCGGCGAAGCTCCGACACTCGATCATCCCGAGGGCTTCAGCCATTTGTTACTCCCTTCAGATCTAGGCGATGACTCTACCGTCACCGACCTCCGCGAAGCTGCCAGCTGCCAGCTCCCAGCTACCGGCAAATCGCGGCAAGGAGCTGACAGCTCGCGACTGGCGACTCGGGACTCGGGGCTCAGGCCTCTCGCCCCTCCAGGCCTTCGAGGCTCGCCACCGCGGCCCGCCAGCCCACGTCGATGTCGCGCTCCTCGCCGCCGAGGTAGATGCGGCCCATCGACCCGTAGGCCCTGACCTCGAGCACGTTGATCTCGGCCGCCTTCTCCGCCTCGTTGGCGGCGAGGGCGGCATAGGCGGCGGGCTCGCACTCCAGGAGGTACAGGGTCTGGCCGGGAATGATCATCTGGCCGTGGCGGACCCGGTTGATGA
>CAYQZO010000366.1:0-2606 GCA_964421925.1 uncultured Acidimicrobiaceae bacterium | reverse complement strand
GACGGCCACACCGACGACGCCGTCGACCTGTACGGGCGCTCGGCCGAGAGGGCACGCCAGATCGGCGCCCTGCGGGTGTTGCAGATGTCGGCGGCGGGGCTCGGCGACGCCAACCTGGCGGCCGGCGATCACGCCGCCGCCGAGGCCGCGTACCTGGAGAGCATGGTCACCTCGGAACAGATGAGCATGAGGCGCGAGATGCTGAGCCTCATCACCAAGATCGCCAGGATCGAGGCGGAGACCGGGCAGGACCGGTCGGCCGTCGAGCTCCTCAGTTCGGTGCTCGCCGACCCGCTCAGCGAACAGCAGGCGATCTTCGATCCCGCCCCCATCGTCGACATCGCCACTGCCGCGCTCGGCGCGCTGGAAGCGGGCATGGATTCCGCGGAGTTCACCGCGGCGAAGGGAGCCGGGACCGCAAGGCCCTACGACGTCACCGCCAAGGAGCTGATGGGTCGCGCGAGGGGGGCCGAACCGCGGTAGCACCACGACGGTTGTCCCGGTGGCCCATACGGCTCTACCCCAGTGGAGGAGGGCCGAGCTGCAAACGCGTGCGCGCCTACGGCTGCGCCACCCGAAGGTTGCCGGCGACCGGAACCACGATGGCGGTCTCACCGATCGCGGCGTCTCCCCACATCATCGCCATCGTGTCGTCGGTGCCAAACGCCGACCGTGCCGGCCACACCTGCCACGCGGACAGGTCCGGGCTGAACAGCACATCCAGGTCCTGGGCGTCATTCCAGGCGATGGCGAAGACGCCAAGGGTGGAGCCGTCCACCACCGTCGCGCTGTCCCCGCCGCTGTAGCCCTCGAGCGTGATGGACTGCCAAGACTCGCCCCACGGGCAACTCCAAGTCGTCCCCTCCCAGATGCCCTCGTCGCCACTCGTCGGCATGAAGGTCGCCCCGCTCACCAGATAGCCTTCCCGCCACGCGGTTGGGCTGTCGATGGCGCCGACGAAGGCGGGGCTCAACTCCTCGGCCGTCCAGCTCTTCAGGTCGGCGCTCATCCAGGTCTGGATGCCGGGATTCCCGGCCGAGCCAGGAGGCCCGCCCTCGCCATCGAGGACGCCGACGACCACGTACCCGGTCTCGGATGCCGCGATGGGGTCACCATCCGGGTTCACAAAGTCGACCAGGCCGGTTGGCAGGTCGACGGACTCCCAGTCGACGCCGTCGCTGCTGGCAGCGAGGCCGATGGGTTCGCCACCCCTCGACACCGCAACCAGGATCCCTGTTGGACCCCAGGCCATCCCGGGGATCCCCACCTCGGAGAACCCGAGATCGCCGAGCGGGTCGGCTCTCGTGAAGGTGACCCCGTCGAGCGTGGACACCACCTCGGGCAGACCCACGTCGAACACCTCGCCCACCGCGCCGAGCGGGCCGCCGTCTCTCCAGTAGAGGACTTCCCCCTCCTCGACGACGGCTTGATCGACCACGGCCCAATCCAAACCGTCGTCCGAGACGAGGACCCGGGTCGTTCCGTCCACGTCCTCGGAGGCGATGAAGCCCTCTCCAAGCGGTGCGACCGAGTACACGAAACCCTCGGTTACCACCTCGGACCAGGCACCGTCCGGCTCCGATCCACCCGAACAGGCCGCCACCACACAGGCCAGGATCACACCAAGCACCATCGCTCGGGATGTCATCGTCCACCTCCCGTCGGACACACCTCCACTCTGCTCCTCGACGTCTGGGACTCCAAGGGGAGAAGGTCACGACGTGGCCCCACCCATTCCTTCTGGTCCGCTCCCGCTGGTGACCATCGTGCGGCAGGGGATCTGTCAACGCCCGCCGGAAGTCTTGTCCGCCATGGAACCTCAGAGCT
Organism: uncultured Acidimicrobiaceae bacterium; assembly: GCA_964421925.1. Taxonomy (GTDB): domain Bacteria; phylum Actinomycetota; class Acidimicrobiia; order Spongiisociales; family UBA5794; genus JACZST01. The sequence goes on along the minus strand of CAYQZO010000366.1, from coordinate 779 downwards.
GTCGCCGGGGAGTGGTCGACGAGTCTCTCGCGACGACTGAGGCCAAGTAGGTGGTCAAAGGGACGGCGGCGACGAGCCCGATGCTCCCGACCAGGGTTCGCACGACCTCGATAGCGATCACCTCCGAGTTGACGACGGTGCCGAGGGACTGCTCGGCGACGATGAGCAGGATCGCCAACGGGAGTGCAGCGCCGAGATAGGCGAGCAGGAGTGTGTTCACCGTGGACCCGATGTGGTCACGCCCGATCAACATCCCGCCACGGAACAGGTCGCTGCTGCTCTGGCCGGGCTCAGCTTCTCGGAGTCGCCACACCGCCGAAGCCTGGGTCACCGTGACGTCGTCAATGGCGCCGGCGGCACCAAGAACCATGCCGGCGAGGACAAGGCCCCTGATGTCAATGCCTTCGAAGAGCGTCAGGAGCGTGCTCTCCTCGGTGGCGAGCCCGGTGAACTCGGCGAGGGCGACCGTACCGGCGGACAACAGCGTGGTGAGCGCCAGCGTCGCCAGCGTGGCGACGAGCGCGACCGTGCTCATCAGGCTGAACCCGTGGGTGAGGTACAACGCCAGGTAGCCGATCGCAGCGGATCCGACGAGGGCCACGAGCACTGGGCTGCGTCCGTCCAGGATGGCCGGAAGCAGCCACCACACGACGACGAGCAGCGTGGCGCCAAGCCCGGCGAGAGCGGCAACGCCGCGCCACCGACCGAGGGCGATCACCGCGACGGCGAACACGACGAGAATCACCAGCAGCACCGGGCGGCGCTGGAAGTCCGAGAAC
>CAYQZO010000365.1:0-2619 GCA_964421925.1 uncultured Acidimicrobiaceae bacterium | reverse complement strand
AGGGCCTCGCCCTCCACGTCCTCGGCGATGACCAGCAGCGGCTTTCCGCTCTGCATCACCTTCTCCAGAACGGGGAGCAGGTCCTGCACGGAGCTGATCTTCTGGTTGGCGATCAGCACGTAGGTGTCCTCGAGAACGGCTTCCTGACGATCGACGTCGGTGATGAAGTACGGAGAGATGTAGCCCTTGTCGAACTGCATACCCTCGGTGAACTCCAGCTCGACCCCGAAGGTCTGGCTGTCCTCGACGGTGATCACACCCTCGTTGCCCACCCGCTGCATGGCATCGGCGATGCGCTCGCCGATCACCTCGTCTGCGGCGGAGTTGGCGGCCACGTAGGCGATCGCCTCGTGGTCGTCCGAGGACACCGGGGTGGCCTCCTCGGCGATGTGCTCCACGACCTTGGCGACGGCCTCCTCGATGCCGGTCTTCAACTCCATCGGGTTGGCGCCGGCGGCGACGAGGCGGAGCCCGTCGCGGACCATGGCCTGGGTGAGGACCGCCGACGTGGTGGTGCCGTCACCGGCGACGTCGTTGGTCTTGTTCGTCGCCTCGTAGGCGAGCTTGGCGCCCATGTTCTCCCACGGGTCGTCGAGCTCGATCTCCTTGGCGATGGTGTAGCCGTCGTTGGTGATGGTGGGGGCACCCCACTTCTTCTCCAGGACGACGTTGCGGCCCTTGGGGCCGAGCGTCACCTTGACGGTGTCGGCGAGCTGGTCTACGCCCGACTGGAGGCCGCGGCGGGCCTCTTCATTGAAACGAAGTTCTTTTGCTGCCAAGTGGCTACCTCCTAAGAAAGAACTGCGAGTACGTCGCGTGAAGAGAGGACGAGGTACTCCTCGCCTTCCACCTTGACCTCGGTCCCTCCGTACTTGGAGTAGAAGACCAGGTCGCCGACGCTCACATCCATGGGGATGCGCTCCCCGTCCTTGTATTCACCCGGACCGACGGCGAGGACCTCACCCAGCTGGGGCTTCTCCTTGGCCGTGTCCGGGATGACGAGGCCACTGGTGGTGGTGGACTCGTCCTCATCCTTGGGCTTCACCACAATGCGGTCGCCCAGGGGCTGCAACTTCATCCGGATTCCCTCCTTCTGCGGGTCTGGCACTCACAGATTGCGAGTGCTAATCATAGCACGGATTTGGCAGTCACAACCCGAGAGTGCCAAGTTCTTGGTCTCCTCGCGCAGCGGGGGAGACGCGGCGGGTCGCGCAGAGGGGGCTCTTAGGCCAACGCCCGTTCCAGGTCGATGGGCTCGATCACGCCGATGACGGTCCCCTGGTCGACGACCAGGAGCCGATGGCGTGCGGCCAGCCGGGAGACCACGGCGTCCACCGCGGCCTCAGCGGCTATCAGGTCATCGGGGCCGATGCCGGTCATCACCGCGTCGGCGCGGCCCAACTCTCGCCGACCCGGAGCGAGGCCGTCGATCTCTTGCTGACCGATGACGCCCTTGACCCTGCCGGCGACGGCGACGGGCATGGTGCGCAGCGTCGGGCCGATCTGGAACAGCGAGGCGACCTCGGCGATGCGCATGTGCCCGGGCACGGCATCGGGGGTGGGTCGCATGAGGTCGCGGGCCGTGGCTGCGCCGGCTTGGACCAGCAGCTCTTCGCGCTTGCCCGCAGCGGTTGCGTTGCGGGCGAGGAACCAGCCGAGGACGAGCCACACGAAACCCGTCAGGTCGCCCCTGAACACTAGGAACAGCCCGATTCCACTGACCCCGAGACCGAGGATGCGCCCGGCAGTGGCGGCGAGCTCGGTGGCGCGCAGCTTGTTGCCCCCGCTGTTCCACAGCGCCGCCCGCAGCGCCCGCCCCCCGTCGAGGGGAAGGCCGGGAAGCACGTTGAACCCGGCCACGACCAGATTGAGCACTGCGAGGAACCGGAAAGTCTCGGAAGTGGGCTCGTGCCCGGCAGCCGCCGCGCTGACGGCCCACAGCACCGCCCCGAGCACGAGCGAAGCCGCGGGGCCCGCCAGGGCGACCACGAACTCGTCCGCAGGCGTTGCCTCCCTGCTGTCGATCACCGAGTAGCCCCCGAAGACGAGAAGCCGGATGCGCCGCGCCGCCAGGCCGCGCCGCTGGGCCACGACGGTGTGGGTTGCCTCGTGAGCGAGCACGGAGCCGACGTAGCCAACCGCAACGACTCCGGCCAGCACGACGCCGAGCGAGCCAACGCCGAACGTGGCGTCGAGGGCGGCGTATTCCAGCCAGCCGAGGAGGCCGGCGACGATGACGACCGCGACGTCCATGACGACCTCGACGCCGCGGATCGAGCCGAGGCGGATGGCGGTGTTCATGCCCCCAAACGCAGACCGGGGTCCACGTCGGTGCTGAGATCGTCCGGCTCGGCGCCCATCTCCAGACGATGTACCCCCACTGCTGCCACCATCGCGCCGTTGTCGGTGCACAGGGCCGGAGATGGCAAGTAGGCGGCAACACCGCGATTCTCGGCCTCCTCGATGAGCCGCTCACGAAGGCGGCGGTTGGCCAGCACTCCCCCGCCACCAGACACGACTCGGACCCCGGTGTCGTCGACCGCGTTGAAGGTCTTCTCGACGAGCACGTCGACGATCGCTTCCTGGATCGAGGCCGCCACATCCGCCTGCGGCGGCAGC
>CAYQZO010000364.1:1068-2632 GCA_964421925.1 uncultured Acidimicrobiaceae bacterium | reverse complement strand
GTCTCCCTGGCCGGGTGGGTCAACCGGCGCCGCGACCACGGCGGGGTGATCTTCATCGATCTGCGCGACGCCAGCGGCTTGGTTCAGGTCGTGCTCAACCCGGAGGACAGCCCGGCGGACGAGGCGACCCTCCACGGCCTCCGCCTCGAGTACTGCATCAGCGTGGACGGCACCGTCCGGGAACGGCCGGAGGGCACCCGCAACGACGAGCTTCCCACCGGAGCGGTGGAGGTGGTGGCGTCGCAGCTCTCCGTGCTCAGCCCCGCCGACCCGCTGCCCTTCCAACTCGACGACCGCATCGAGGTCGACGAGGCGCTCCGCCTCCAGTATCGCTACCTGGATCTGCGCCGCCCGGCCATGGCCGAGAACCTGGTCGCCCGGTCGAAGGCGATCCGGGCCATGCGCAGGGTCATGGACGCAGGCGGATTTCTCGAGGTGGAGACCCCGACCCTGATCGCCTCCACCCCGGAAGGGGCGCGGGACATGCTCTCGCCCTCGCGCCTGCGCAAGGGAAACTTCTATGCACTGCCCCAATCGCCGCAGCTTTTCAAACAGCTGTTGATGATCGGCGGCGTGGAGCGGTACTACCAGGTGGCCCGCTGCTACCGCGACGAGGACACCCGCGCCGATCGCCAGATCGAGTTCACCCAGCTCGACTTCGAGGGCGCCTTCTGGGGCCAGGAAGACGTGCTGGAGACCCTGGAGGAGGTCGCGGTCGCCACCACCGAGGCGCTGCGCGGGTTCTCGCCGGAGCTGCCCTTCCCGAGGCTGACGTACCACGAGGCGATGGAGCGCTATGGCACCGACAAGCCGGATACTCGCTTCGGGATGGAGATCCACGACCTGTCGGCCATCTTCGCCGGCACCGAGTTCAAGGCCTTCGCCGGCGCCCTCGCCGCCGGAGGCTCGGTGCGCGGCCTCAACGCAGGTGCCCTCGACCGCTCCAGGGCCCAGCTCGACGCCCTGGTATCCCGGGCCCAGGAGCTCGGCGCCAAAGGACTGGTGTGGATGGTGGTGGAGGACGACGGTTCGCTGCGGTCACCGGTGGCCAAGTTCCTGGGTGACGCGGAGCAGGGAGCACTCAAGGACGCTCTCGAAGCCGGGGCGGGTGACGTGCTGCTCTTCGTCGCCGACGAGACGATGGTGGCGCTCGAGGTGCTCGGCCAGCTCCGTCTCGATCTCGGTCAACCCGAGGGCCACCAGGAGCTCGCCTACCTGTTCGTGGTCGACTTCCCCGTCTTCGAGCTCGACGACAACGGTGACTTCGTCCCGCTGCATCATCCCTTCACCGCACCCGTCGATGTCCACCAGATGAAGGAGGATCCGGGCCACGCCCTGTCCAAGGCCTACGACCTGGTGCTCAACGGCTCCGAGCTCGGCTCGGGCTCGGTCCGGATCCACGACCCGGCGGTGCAGTCCCAGGTGTTCGAGATCCTGGGCATCAGCGACGCGGACGCGGAGCGGCGCTTCGGCTGGTTTCTCGAGGCCCTGCGCTACGGGACGCCGCCCCACGCCGGCTTTGCCATCGGGATCGACCGCATGATCGCCATCCTCTCCGAACAGA
>CAYQZO010000364.1:0-1058 GCA_964421925.1 uncultured Acidimicrobiaceae bacterium | reverse complement strand
ATGATCGCCATTCTGCAGAACCCGCCCAACATCCGCGAGGTCATTCCCTTCCCCAAAACCCAGACCGGGGCCGATCCGCTCACCGGCTCCCCGTCCCGGGTGGAGGAGAGCCAGCTCGTCGAGCTCGGCATCGACATCCGCCCCGAGGTGCGCGCCGAGTGGGCCGCCCACGAGTCCGGTGACTGACGACCTCTTCACCGAGGAACGCGCCGAGCGACGCCGCGCCAACGCCCCGCTCGCCGCCCGCATGCGCCCGGTGAGCCTCGACGAAGTCGTCGGCCAGGAGCATCTGGTCGGGGAGGGAGCGGCCTTCCGCACCATGGTGGAGGCCGGGACGCCGGTGTCGATGATCCTGTGGGGCCCGCCCGGGTCGGGCAAGACCACGCTGGCGCGGCTGGTCGCCTCCAACAGCGGGGCCCGCTTCGAGCAGCTGTCCGCCGTCTCGGCCGGGGTCAAGGACGTGCGCGAGGTGCTGGCCATGGCCACCACCCGCATCGAGGAGGACCGGGGGAGGACGGTGCTCTTCCTGGATGAGATCCACCGGTTCACCAAGGCCCAGCAAGACGCACTCCTCCCGGGTGTGGAGGACGGGATCGTGATCCTGGTGGGGGCGACGACGGAGAACCCGTTCTTCGAGGTGAACAGCCCGCTCGTCTCCCGCTCCACCATGTTCCGTACCGAGGCGCTCGCTCCTGCCGAAGTCGCGGAGCTGGTGACCCGGGCCGCAGCCGATCCCCGTGGCCTGGGCGGAGCCGAGCTCGACGCCGATGCCCTGGAGGCGCTGTCCGAGCGAGTGGGCGGAGATGCCCGCCTCGCGATGAACGCCCTCGAGGTGGCCGCCGCCCTTGCCGAGGGCCGGGGCCGGTCGTCGATCGGGATCGACGACGTCACCGAGGCGCTGCAGCGAAGAGTGATCCGCTACGACAAGGGCGGCGACCGCCACTACGACGTCATCTCGGCGTTTATCAAATCGATGCGCGGCTCGGACGTCGACGCGACGCTGTACTGGCTGCACACCATGATCGAGGCCGGCGAGGACCCCAAGTTCATCGCCAGGC
>CAYQZO010000363.1:0-2638 GCA_964421925.1 uncultured Acidimicrobiaceae bacterium | reverse complement strand
CCCGCGCTCGGGCTGGTCGATCGCCACGGTCAGGTCCCCGTTGGGATCGACCGTGGTCGTCGCCCACTCGCCGTCGGGCTGGGTGTAACAGGCCACGCTGTCGGCCAGACCGGGATACACAACATTCACCACCCCCTCACCGATCGACCTGGCCTGGGCGCGGACCGGGAGCCGGTGGCGGGGGCAGGCGAAGTCGTCCGAGAACGCCAGCGAGTGGGTCCACTCCAGGGCGCGATCGGCGGCGTCGGCGAGTTCGAACTGCTGGTCGGGATCCGGTGCCGGGTTCCCCGGCGAGTCCCCACTCGCCACCGACGCCTCATACTCCTCGAACCACTGCGTCAGTGCGGCAGCGACGGCGTCGTGACCCTCGGCCTTGGGATGGGCGCTCCCGTGGACCCAGTTGGTCGGGTTGATCCGCTCCACCAGGCGGCCCTCGACCGGGTTGAAGTGGGCGGTGTTGAGCATGGCATCTGAGGCGTGGCCGGTGTCGCAGACCCGGCCACCGGCAAAGACGGCGCTCTCCTCGAACCAGTAGATGCCCTCCTGGATGGCGATGGTCTTGGCCCGGTCGTCCAGCACTTCGGTGAACTCGAAGAGGAAGGCGTGCTCTTCGGGGCCGAGCAGGCTCCCGGCACAACCGCCGTGCTCGGTGAGGGCAAGGGGATAGAGCATGGCGATGATCGGCACCTGCCCACCCACGGTCTGTTTGATCTCGTGGTACACGTTGCGGACCTTCTCGCCGATCGATACCGCGTTCGCCAGCACCGGGCGCCGCAGCAGCGAACAGTCCCCGGGCGCCACGCACGCCGTGCCGATGGGTCCGAACCAGGCGTCGTTGCCGCCGATGGAGATCAGCACGGCCCCGATCGAGCGCGCCGGGTCGGCTTCCAGCCTGGCCACCAGATCCTTGAGTTCCTCGATCTGTGCCCGGCTCCCAACGACGTCGTCGGGCGAGTTCCTCGCCTGACCGTAGGAGAGCACGTGGTGGGTGGTGGCTCCGGAGCAGGCGTAGAACGCGAGGCTCCAGCCCATGGCGTCCGCCACCTGGTAGGGGTAGGCGGTCGAGGTGCGCCGACACTCGTTCTCCCCCCTGACGCTTGTCCCGGCGAAGAAGCGATTGGCCCCCTCTCCCGAGATGTAGGAATCGCCCATGGCGACCAGGATGGTGGGGGCGTCCGGGTGTGGATCGAGGGCGGCGTGGTCGCTGCGGTCGGCGACGAGCCAGGCGAGCCCGACGCCGACGAGAAGAAGAACGATGACCTCGACGCCTTCGGTGACGAGGCTCACCGCGATCACTGCCGCGACGGCCAGAGCAAACAGCGCCAGCCACCCCGAGACACCTTCCAGCCGCCACACCGTGATGAGCGCCCCGAGCGCTGCCCCAAAGGCGGTGAGGGCGAGGAAGGGGTACAGCGGCCATACGCTGACCCGGGAGGGCAGGGCGACGCTGAGCGGCACCAGGCCGACGACGACCAGCACCAGACCGAGCACCCGGTAGAGCGCGGCGAGGTCGATCCAGGAGGCGACGATGAGGACGCCGATACCGACTGCGACCATCACGAACCCGAAGGTGGTCCATGGTCGAGGTGCCTCCCGGCACGCTCTGCGCAGCACCATGTTGAGCATGACCAGCCCGAGGAGGCTGGCGAAGATCGCCATGGTGAGCACCCAGTCTTCGCGGCTCCCCAGGCTGGCCACGGCGATCGACACTGCGATGGTGAGGAAGCCGGCGGCGGCCACCGATCGGTGATGCTTCTGGCGGGTGAGCGCCCTGATGTTGGCGACGACGAGCGCCAGGCTGGGAGCGGCCAGCCACAACCCGCTCACGGCGGCGAGCGCCGAGCTCTCGGCCACGCCCACCCCGATGATGGCGGCGCCGCCCAGATAGCCGATGAGGCCCACCGCCCAGGTGCTCCACAACCCTCTCAGGTCCACGGCTCCGGGCTGATCCTTCGCCCTGGCTTCGTGGTGAAACCAATCGTGGAGTCCGAACAGGCAGATCCCGGCGATCACCAGGGCGACGCCGCCCACCACGAACCCGAGGGGCCGCCACCCGCTCGATCCCAGCCAGAGTCCGAGGATCATCAGCGCCAGGTCGACGAAGTAGACGATGGCGAAGACCAGGAACGCCTGCCAGTCCTGGGCAAGCCCGAGGCCGCTCTGCAACTGCGCGACCAGGGACTTCTTCTCCGGGCCGAGGTAGTCGGTCTGGAGCTCCGGGAGGTCGATGTCGGGCAGGCTGACCTTCATCGGCCGCTACCCGGCCGTGGCCCGGGGGTCCGCGGAATCGCCATGGGGGAGTGGCGTCCTTGCTGTCTCGCTCTTCCCCCTGGGAACGAACGCTAGCGAACTGGTCGGCCGGCTGCCCCGGGAGAGTTGCCAGGCTCTCCCGGTACCTGCGCCCACACCCGGGGGTCGACGCCACTCCGGTCATCCCTTCCCGAGCCGTAGGATCGCCGGATGCCCGAGACCCGATTCAAGGGAGTGGTGTGGCCCGTGATCGTCATCGTCATCGGTTTGTCGTGGACCGCGATCGGTGTCCTGGTCGCTCCACAGGTTCTCGAGGAAGCGACCCAGGCCGAAACGACACTCGGCTTCGTCCAGAGCGAAGTCCGAACGCGTGCATGCGGCGAAGACC
>CAYQZO010000362.1:0-2641 GCA_964421925.1 uncultured Acidimicrobiaceae bacterium | reverse complement strand
GCGGCCTCGGTATACGCCCGCACCGCTTCGCTCAGGTCGCCGTCGAGCGCATGCAGCATTCCGAGCGCGAGGTGGGACTGCGCTTGCAGGCGGTCCAGCGCGTGGGCGCGTGCATGCTCGATGGCCAGGTGGAGCTCGCGCTTGCCTCGGCCTGATCTCGGGCGTCTACTCGTCGCGGCGGCGACCCACCACGCCCTCGAGTCCGCCCTCGCCCGGCCAGAACAGAGCCAGCAGCGCGGCACCGACCGCCACCAGCAGCGGCCAGAGCGGGAAACGCGTGAAGAGGGTTGGCCCTGCAGTCCGGAACGACGCCCTGCCGAAGAGCACATCCTCCTCGTACAGCTCGGTCCTTTCCCCGACCGAGCCGTCGGCGGTGATGAACGTCGACTTCCCGGTGATCGCGGCGTGCACCAGATCCTGCCCGATCGCCGCCGCATTGACCCTGGTCATGTCGATGAGCTGGTCCGAAGCAGCCGTCTCCCCGTACGAGCTCTCGTTGGTCGTCACCACCATCATCTGGCCGCCGGCGTCGGCGATCGACTGGATGTTGCGGGCAAACGCTCCCTCGAAGGAGCTCACCGATCCCAGGAAGTTCTCGCCGAGGGGAAACACCGTGGGCTCGGTGCCCGGAATCATGTCGCGCGGCACCTGGTCGAGCTGGGGGATGAACCCGAGCAACCCGCGCAGGGGAACCGTCTCCCCGAAGGGCACCGGATGTGTCTTGTGATACTCACCGAGCTTCACCCCCTCCGGGGAGTACAGGACGTTGACGTTGACGAACGACTCCGAGTCGACGACGCGCGTCCCGGACACCAGGAAGTAGGCGCCGATCCGCGCCGCCTCCTCGATGATCTCACCGCGGACGGCGTCGTTGGATTCCGGCTCGAAGGGGGTGCCGGTGGAGCTCTCCGCCCACACCACGAGGTCGGCGCCGTTCTCAGGGATCGTCTGGGTGAGCCGGAGGTGGTTCTCGTAGATACGGCGGTTCTCGTTCTGGCAGTGGACCATCGGGCACGGCGAGTTGCCTTGGACGATCGCCACGCGCAGTGATTCCCCGTCGGCGCTCGGAGGAGCAAGAGCGCCGAGGATCGCCAGCAGTGCGATCAGCACCGCAGGATCGACGATGAATCGCCAGTTCTCTTGCCGGTTCTCGATGAAGAGCGCCGCACCCGAGGCAAAGGCGACCGCCAGGACACTCCACCCGGTGGGGCCGAGCCATTGCACCGTCCCCAGCAGCGGATCGAAGCCGGGGGCGGCAAACCCGATGCTGCCCCACGGAAAGCCGCCGAAGGGAAATCTGGCCCGGATGAACTCGATGCCGACCCAAGCGCCGATGGCGATCAGCCACCACCGCCACGCCGGCCACAGGCGGAACGACCAGACGATGAAGGCGTAGAGGGCGAAATAGGCGCCGAGGGCGATCGTGAGCGGGAACCAGGCAATGAAGCCGAGAACGGAGATCCAGTAGAGCATGACCCCGAAGAACAAGCTCCCCCACACGAAGCCGAACGTGACTGCCTCCACGCCGCGCTCCACCCGACGGATCGCCCAGAACAGCGGGACCGGCGCGACGAAGGCCAGCGGTCCGATGTCGAGCGGGGGGAAAGCGGCCCACATCAGCAGGGCGCTGAGCACCACGGCGAGGTAGGAGGCCCAGCCGGGAAGCGTCGAGGCAGCCAGACGGGATCGGCGGGACGGCTCGCTGCTCCGGATGTCTCGCTCGGGCGGGGTCGCCATGGGGCGAGCGTAGTGACGAGGGGGTTTTTGGGCTGTTGTACGCTCCCGGCTCATGAACGATCTCGAGATCGCCGTTGCCGCTGCCCGTGCCGGCAGCGCCATCGTGTCTGAGGCCTTCGGCGGCACCTTCGACGCCGACTACAAGGGCCGGCACGATCCGGTGACCAAGGTCGATCACGCTTCGGAAGAGGCCATCGTTGCATTCATCCGGACGCAGCGACCCGGCGATGCGATCGTCGCCGAGGAGAGCGGCGGATTGGAGTCTCCCGACCGGCACTGGATCATCGACCCCCTCGACGGCACCGTCAACTTCATCCACGGCATCCCCCAGCTCGCCGTCAGCATCGGGCTGTGGGAGGGGAGCATCGCGCTCGCCGGCGTCGTCTACGACCCGCTGCGGAGAGAGCTGTTCACGGCCGAGACCGGCGGGGGAGCATGGCTCAACGGCGAGGAGATCCACGTATCCGCCACCCCGGCGCTCGAACGCGCCGTGGTCGCCACCGGGTTTCCCTACGACCATGCCGACCACGCCCCTGAGTACGCCGCCGCCCTCGGAGCCGTCCTGGAGAAGGTCAACGGCCTCCGCCGATTCGGGTCGGCGGCACTCGATCTCGCCTGGGTGGCCGCAGGGCGGTTCGATGCCTTCTGGGAGCTTGGTGTCGCCCCCTGGGACCAAGCGGCGGGGATCATCCTGGTGCGCGAGGCGGGCGGCCGCGTGACGGATCCCTTTGGCGTCGACTCGCTTCCCTGGACCAAGCTGGTCATGGCGTCGAACGGCGCCCTTCATGAGGAGCTGGCCGGAACCCTCCGTCCGATGGTGCCGGCCCGGCTGCGGTGACGGCGCTGTTCAGCGCCGCCGCGGTGACGAGCGCGGCGGGACGTCTCGGCGATGCCATCCTCGTCC
>CAYQZO010000361.1:0-2641 GCA_964421925.1 uncultured Acidimicrobiaceae bacterium | reverse complement strand
CTGATCCGCCCTGGTCGGCGGCGATCGCTGCGGTCCGGTCTTCCACCCAGCGGAATGTCTCGCGGCCCTCGGCGTCGCCGAGGCGCTGCATCGCTCCGGTGGAATCGACGAGGTCGGTGAACACCACGGTGGTGAAACCTTCGAGCGACGCCGGCTCCGATGGAGCGGTGCCGAAGAAGTCGGCGAGGATCGACATCAGCTGATCCCGCTCGGCGTACCAGGGCGGGAAGTGGCCGGTGATGCTCTTGAGCTGCGCCGCCGGTATCCCCGTGGCCAGCACCCTGGCCTCGTCGAGGTTGGTGATCCGCGAGTCGCGGACCACCAGCACCAGCGTCCGGGCCCGGACCCGCGCCAGGGCATCCCTGGCATCCCACTTCGCCACCGAGTCTCGGAGCTCGGCGAGCGTCGAACCCGCAGCCGCCGCCGCAAGCGCCACCACCGCATCGGCTTCCGGCTCGGGGACCACGTCGGTGTAGAGCCGGGCGGCGATGTCATCGACGCCCCTGAGCCGGGCCAGCGCCGATTGGGCATCGATCCACTGAGCGTGCAGGCTTCCGGTGACAGTCGCGTACGTGTCGCACAGGATCAGCTCACTCACCCGATCCGGGTTGCCTGCTGCGTACTCGATGGCCACCGGGCCCATCGTCGCCACCGCGAACAGGCCGAATTCGTCGATGGAGCAGGCGTCGGCAACGGCGTCGATGTCCAGGCCCATCGCCGAGATGGACATGTCGAGCGTCGAACCCGTCTCCGACAGGCCGGCCTGGCGAGGGTCGAACCGGATCACCCGGTAGTGCCGCGCCAACGCTTCGTACCAGGAAGCGAATGCGGGCACCGTCCACTCCACCTCGGCATGGCTCAGCGAGAAGTTCTGGGTGATGATCAGCGGCGGCCCCGACCCGATCGACCAGTAGGCGATCGTGACGCCGTCTTCGCTGCGGGTGAACTTGACGTCGGGCGGTCGCATTTCGTCGAGCCTACCGACCGGTCACCCTCCACAGCCGCACCGGCTCGTCGAACCCTTTGAGTTTCGCTTCACCCGCGGACTCGAAGTGAAACCCCTTGCCAAGCGCCAGCTGCCGCACCGAGTCGGCGACGAGAATCTCCCCTGCCGAACGAGTCGGGCACGGCGGCGATGTCGTGGCCCATGGCGGTGGTGGTGAGGTCGATCCCGGGCTCCCGCCCGGACAGGCCTGCAGTGCGCACGTCGTACCTGATCACCGTGAGGTGCTCGGCGAGGGTCCGGTAGAAGGAGGCGAGCGAGGGCACGGTCAGTTCCAGCTCGGCGTGGTTCAGCGTGAAGTTGTGCGTGATGAGCAGGGGTGGGCCCGAGCCGATCGACCAGTAGGCGATGCCGACCCCGTCGCTCGTGGTCGTGAACCGGATCTGGGGTGGTTCCATCGCCCCGATGAGCCTATTCGACTGTTCTCAGCGGTTGTCGTTGATCATCCGCATCCGGTAGGCGACGCCGCCGGGGGCGACCGTCTCGACCTTCACCGGCATCCCCGGCTTGTCCGTGGCGAACCAGTAGGTGTCCGAAGTGGGCCCGTCGGTGACGGTGTACTTCTTGCATTTCAGGTCGCCCATCGGTGTCTCCAACACCTCGGAGGCGATGACGGTCTGCTCGGCGGGGAAGGAAGCGTGGGACTGGAACTCCTCCCACGAGGTGCGGCGCTGCACCGGCGGATCGATCTCCTCGCCGTCCATGGTCATCGACTTCAACTCGGTGTCGGCGCCGCTCTCGTCGACGGTGACGAACCGATTGAGGGTGAGATAGGGATCCCCGTCCCGGGGCTCGATGAGCATGCCGACGGTCCGCCCCGCCGGGCACCCGTCGCGGATTTCCGCCGCGGTGAACGGCGTAGGCGCGTGTCCGAGCTGGACGATATTGGGGTCGGTGTTGGGTGTGGCCACGAGCGGATGGTATCGGTCTGTTGAGGTTTCACGTTGAGGAGTCGCCGACCCGTCCGTCGTACGTGCTTGGGTAGACGGTGGCTGTCTACCCAGACACGCGCGACGCCTCCGTACACTCCCATGTGGGCCCGTAGCTCAGTTGGTTAGACGAGGTGGCTTCGAGCGAGCGGAACCCGAAATAACCAGGGGACGGGGGTGGAGCGAAGCTCGAAGCCACCTCGAAGACGACGGATGAGTCGTCTGCTCATTCCGTACACTCTCCCGTGGGCCCGTAGCTCAGTTGGTAAGAGCAGACGACTCATAATCGTTTGGCCGCAGGTTCGAGTCCTGCCGGGCCCACACTCATCCGTCGCGCGTGTGGGAAACCTTGTTGAGGGAGGTTCCAGACACGAACGACGCCCCCTTTAGTAGCCCTGGTACGGCGCCAGCGCCTCTTTCATGGCGTCGGGGAAGCGCTGCGGCCGTCCCTCCAGGTTGGTGAGCGCGCCGGTCACGTCCTGGCGGACGAGCACCTCGTCGCCGCGCACGATCCGCTGCCGCCAGTGGAAGGTGACCCTGGTGTAGTCGACGATCTCGGTCTCCACGGCCAAGTGGTCCCCCTCGACCGCCGGGGCCAGGAACTGGGTCTCGATGCGGGTCACCACGATCATGTAGCCGTCGTCCGCCATGCCCGACATGGTGAGCCCGGCGTCGGCGAGCAGGGCGATGCGGGCGGTCTCGAAGTACT
>CAYQZO010000360.1:0-2647 GCA_964421925.1 uncultured Acidimicrobiaceae bacterium | reverse complement strand
GTGGTGGTGGGAGTAGAAGATCGCCTTGACCGGCTTGTCGGAGATCTTGGCGATCTCGGCGGCGATGTGGGCGCCGGCCTCGGCGTTGACGCCCGTGTCGTAGACGATCAGCCCGTCGTCGCCCTCGATGATCGTGCTGTTGCCGAGGTAACCGAGCGGTGCGTGCACCGTCCACACCGGCAGATCGCCGCACTTGTAGGTCTGCTGGGCCTCCTCCTCGAAGATCTTGCGATGCTCCAAGAAGTAGTCCGGCCAGCTGCGCTCCACGTCGTACGGGTTGCTCATGGTTCCCTCTTTTCCACGCTTGTGGCCCGAAAAGAGACGATAATCGCCCCATGACCGACGCCAACCAGGAACGTCAGCCCGCAGACGACGACCTCGACGCCGCCTACCTCAAGGCGCAGGACGCCGCCGTGGCGCCCGGGATCGCCGAGAGGATTGCAGACCGGCTGGAGGCGGCGTTGGAGAAAGTCGGGCGCACGGTGAGAGAGGAGACGGAGCGCTGAGCGAGCGCCGTCGCTTCGACGTCGAGCTGGTGCGCCGCAAGCTGTTCCCCTCGCGATCGGCGGCCCGCGCCGCCATCGAGCAGGGATTGGTCACCGTCGGGTCCGTGCCCGACCCAAAGCCGAGCACGCTCGTCGCCCCCGACGACCCGATCGGGCTCACCGGCGAGCCCGATCGCTTCGTGGGTCGCGGCGGGCACAAGCTGGACCACGCCCTCCACGAGTTCGGTCTCGACGTAGCCGGGCGCCGGGCAATCGATGTCGGGGCATCCACCGGGGGCTTCACCGACTGCCTGTTGCAACGCGGCGCTGCCTCCGTGGTCGCCGTCGACGTCGGCTACGGCCAGCTCGACCACAGGCTTCGCACCGATCCGAGGGTGGCCGTTGTGGAACGAACCAACGTCCGGGACGCCGGCCCGGCAGCGCTCGGGGCACCGTTCGACATCGTTGTGGCCGATCTGTCCTTCATCTCACTGCACCTGGTCGCCGAACAGCTCGCCGCCCTTGGCGGCGATGCCACCGACTGGGTTCTGCTGGTCAAGCCCCAGTTCGAGGTGGGCAAGGATCTCGTCGGCAAGGGCGGGGTGGTGCGGGACCCGGCTATCCAGGTTCGCGCCATCTAGCTCGCCTGCGATGGCCTGTCGACTGCCGGGATCGGTGCCGTCGGCTTGATCGAGTCCCCGCTCCGCGGCGCTTCGGGCAACCGTGAGTTCCTGCTCCATGCCCGTCGCGGCGATTCGTCGCTTCACCCCGTTACCGTACGCGGGGTCGTGTACGGGGAGGACGAGCCGTGACCACGGTGGGGGTCGTCGTGAACAAGGAGAAGCCGGACGCCGCCGAGGTGGCCGCCCGGCTCGACGAGGTCGCGACCGCCGCCGGGGTCGAAACCGTTCGCCTCGATGACGACGTGCCGCCCGGCCTCGATGCCATCCTCGGCGTCGGAGGAGACGGCACCGTGCTGTGGGCAGCACGGCTCGCCCGTCCCCATCACCTCCCGGTTGCCGGAATCAACGTGGGGCGGGTCGGCTACCTCGCCGAGTTCAAGGTGGACGAGCTCGAAGCCCTGGTGAAGGCGATCGCCGCACAGGCGACCGGCACCTTCGAGCGGATGACGGTCCGGGTCGACTACCCGGGCGGGAGCGAGACCGGGCTCAACGATGTGGTGGTGGAGAAGGAGGTGAGCGAGCGGATCATCGAGATCGGGGTCACCATCAACGGCCACCGCTTCGCCCGCTATCGCACCGACGGGCTCATCGTGGCCACGCCGGTCGGCTCTACCGCATACTCGCTCTCGGCGGGCGGTCCCGTCGTCGACCCGAGCGTGGAGGCGATGATCCTCACCCCGGTTGCTCCGCACAGCCTGCTGTCCCGGAGCCTGGTGGTCTCAGCAGACGCACAGATCGTCGTCTCGGTGGAGATCGACCGTCCCGCCAGGGTCAACGTGGACGGGCGCAAGGTCGCCACCGTCTCGCCCGGCGAGTCGGTGACCATCATGCGCGGCGACGACACCGTCCGATTCCTGACTCTGGCCGGGCATCCCTTCCCTGCCGCGGTGCGCTCGCAGTTCGGCCTCGATCATGCTTGACGAGTTCAGCGTGCACAATCTCGGGTTGATCGGGGAAGCACGCATCGAACCGGGCGACGGCCTCGTCGTGATCACGGGTGAGACGGGTGCGGGCAAGACGCTGCTCCTCGGTGCCCTTCGGCTGCTGAGAGGCGAGCAGGCGCGCAAGGACCAGATCGGGCCGGCCGGAGGCGAGGCCGCGGTCGAGGCACGGGTGCTGGTCGACGAGGATGAGCACGTGGTGCGACGCGCCATCGACGAGGGACGCTCCCGTGCCTACATCGATGGGGCGATGGTCACCGCCGCCGAGGTCGCCGACCGCTTTGCCGGCTTCATCGACATCGTGGGCCAGCATGACCGGAATGCGCTCGCCGAGCCCGCCGCGGTGCGGAAGCTGGTGGACGGCGCACTCGATGGCAAGGGCCGGAAGGCGCTCGCGGGCTACCGGGACGCCTGGGACCTGCTCGAGGAGGTCGATGGCAAGCTCGCCCTCCTCGGAGGTGACCGCCGGGCGGTGGAGCGCGAGCTCGAGATCGTCCGTTTCCAGGCCGCCGAGATCAACGATGCGGCCTTCACCGCC
>CAYQZO010000359.1:0-2652 GCA_964421925.1 uncultured Acidimicrobiaceae bacterium | reverse complement strand
CAGGTGTCCATGTCGAGGGCGCCGGCAACAACCTCGGCGGTGTGGCCGCCCCGGCCCCCGGTGGTGCCACGACCGGTGGTGCGACCACGGGTGGGGCGACGACCGGTGGTGCGCCCACGGGTGGGGCGACGACGGGTGGTGCGACCACGGGTGGGACCACGACCGGTGGTGCGACCACGGGTGGGACCACGACGGGTGGCACCAGCGGTGGCACCACGACCGGCGGCACCAGCGGCGGCACCTCCGGCGGCACCTCCGGCGGCACGTCTGGCGGCACCTCCGGTGGCACGTCTGGCGGCACCTCTGGTGGCACGGCCACGCCCACCGGCACCGACCGGACCGGCGTCAGCGAGGAGGCGATCAAGATCGGCATCCACGCCCCGGTGACCGGCGCGGCGCCCCTGCCGGCGACGTCCTTCCAGAAGGCCGGCCCGCTGTACTGGGAGTACGTCACCGACACCCTCGGCCAGGACGTCCTCGGCCGCAAGAAGATCGAGGTGGTCTTCCGCGACGACAAGTACGACCCGTCCAGCGCCCGCCAGGTCTGCCGTGAGCTCGAGGCCGAGGTGTTCTTCGGCGTCGGCGGTGGTGGCACCGACCAGATCGCGGCCTGCGGCCAGTTCGCCAACGTCTCCTCGTGGCCCTACTTCTCGGCCGGCGTCACCGAGGCCGGGCTGACCGACAACCCGTGGTACTTCGCCCTGTCGATGAGCTACCGCCAGCAGACCGCCCTGCTCGCCCAGTGGGTCAACAAGATGCACTCGGGCAAGAAGGTCGCCGCCATCTTCACCGACACCCCCAACTTCGACGACGCCGTCGCCGGGTGGGAGGCCGCGGTGCAGCAGACCGGCCTGAACTACTACAAGACGCTCAAGCACAACAAGGGTGACGCGTCCTGGTACTCCAGCTTCGTCGGCGAGATGCAGGACAACGGCGTCGAGGTCATCTTCATCCTCTCCTCGCCGGTGGACTACATCCGCTTCGCCCAGAAGGCGCGCGAGAACTCCTACAACCCCCAGTACGTCGGCGTGGGCATCTCCAAGGGCCTCAACGCGGTGCTGGGCTCGGGTTGTGACGACGTCGACGGTGGCCAGTTCCTGTCGCCGTTCCCGGGCCTGGACTACGCCCGCCAGAACGTCCCGGAGTTCTTCGAGGCCGGCCAGAAGTACGGCCGCCCGACGGACGACATCTCGCTGGCCCTGTGGGGCATCGGCGCCTCGTCGCACGAGATGTTCAAGGCCTACGGCAACACGTTCGGCAACGACCTGACGCGTGAGGACTTCCGCGGCCTGACCGAGACCCTCACCATCCAGACCAGCGTCTTCCCGGAACTGCGATACTCGCCGCAGAACCACTTCGGGGGGACGGCGATGCACATGCTGCAGGCGGACTGCGCTGCCGGTGAACACAAGACGCTGGCAACCTTCGCCTCCGCATTCTGATCGCCATGGTGGCCGTCGCCCCCGGGCGGCGGCCACCTGCGGCGTGACCGCATCTGGCGGAACGCCGGCAGGAAATCTGCGATGCTGTCGCGCCGCAGGAGCACGTCGGGGCCACCACGAGCCCCCCACCACCGCACGACGACCTCGGGAGCATGGCCATGGACAGATGGCGCGGACCACTGATCACGGCAGGGGTGGTGCTCGCCCTGATTGTCTTCTCGAGCTGGCAGGACATCCAGCTCGTACGAGCGCTGGTCATCGGCGTCCAGTTCGGGGCGGTCTACGCCCTGGTCGCCCTCGGTGTCGCCCTGGTCTTCAAGGCCACACGGGTGCTCAACTTCGCCCAGGGCGAAGTGGGGACCATGGGCGCCTGGGTCGTCTGGCTGATCCTGGTCGGCTTCGAGATCTCCGACACCGCTGACGCCACGGCGGCCAGCGGGACCAAGCTGCTGTGGGCCACGCTCGTGGCCATGGTCATCGGGGCGGTGCTCTCGATCCTGGTCAACGTCGCCGTCGTGCAGCGACTGGCCTCGGCCTCGCCGGTGACCTCGCTGGTCGCCACGGCCGGCGTCATGATCTTCCTGCTCGCCTTCCAGCTCATCACGTTCGAGGCCAAGGGCCGCCCGTTCCCGCGGTTCATCGCCGGTGCCCCCAACGGCATCGACGCCGGCCCGCTCTGCCTCGCCAAGGCGCGAGAATCGGTCGTCGTCCCCGACGGGGCCTGCATCGGCGACCTCGCCATCGCCGGCCAGATCGTGCCGTGGCACACCGTGATCGTCGTCGGCGTGCTGGCGGCGGCCGCCGTCGCGCTCGCCATCTTCTTCCGCACGCCGATCGGCGTGGCCCTCCTCGCCACCGCGCAGGACCCCTTCGCCGCCGAGGTGCAGGGCGTCTCCGTGCGCGGCATGTCGACCCTCGCGTGGGGGATGGCCGGTGCGCTCGCCGCGATCGGCGGCGTCCTGGGGGCCGGGGTCTTCGAGAACCTCTCACCCGGGCTGATCACCGGAGCGTTCCTGATCCCGGCACTGGTCTCCGCCGTGCTCGGCGGCGTCACCTCCATGCCCGGGGCCGTGATCGGTGGCCTGGTGCTCGGCGTCACGGTCGCGTTCACCAACGAGAGCGTCCTCGCGATCGACCTGAACCTGCCCGGCGCCCCACAGGTGGCGTCCTTCACGGTGCTGATCATGGTCCTGTTGTTCCGCCCGCGCGG
>CAYQZO010000358.1:0-2656 GCA_964421925.1 uncultured Acidimicrobiaceae bacterium | reverse complement strand
GGGCGCCGGGCTCGGTCGTGGCGCCGCCGGGTGGGGTGGCGCCGCCGGGTGGGGACCCCGGGACCGCTGGCCCGGGGGGATCGGACGCGACGCTGCCACCCGGGGCGACCATGCCGCTCGACCCGAACAACCTGCCGGAAACCAGCTGCGACGACCCGGCGCGCCCGGCAGGAACGGCGTTTGTGTTCGCCGTCCCGCGCCGGGTGTTCCTGCTGGGTCCGGAGGCCTATCAGAACAGTCTCGAACAGCTCACCGGCGCCAGCCCGCCTTCGCCTCCGAAGACGGTCAGACCGAGGAAACCCCCGATGGCGCCGATGAGCACGGTGGCCAGGCCGCCAAGCACGCACCCGGCTCCCTTGGACAGGCCCTCGCCGGGACCCTTGTCCTGCTGTGGTTCGTCGGTCATGCGTTCACCTCCGCCGGGACTTCTCTCCTCCGACCAAGCACACTTGCCACGTACATCGCCAGCACCGGCAGCGTGACCAGCAGGAACAGCTGGGAGCCGCTCAACCCGAGCGCAAGCTCGGTGTTGCCCCGCACGAACTCGACCCCGAAGCGGAACACGCCGTAACTCAACAGGAACACCTTGAACCCGAATCCCGGGGCGGGCCAGCGATCCCGACGCCACCACAACACGGCGAAGAGCCCCGCCAGGAACAGGACTTCGTAGAGAAAGGACGGATGCATGGCAAGGCCGCTGGCACATTGCGGGCAGTTGACGATCGCTGCGGCCGCGTCCTCCGACACGGTGATTCCCCATGGCAGCGAGGTGATCGTCCCCGGCTGCTCGGTGAGGAAGCACCCGATGCGGCCCACCGCGAGCCCGATGGCCACCGCGGGGGCGAACAGGTCGCCTGTGCTGAACCGCACGCCGACGATGCGCTTGGCCACGAGGGCCCCCAGGTAGGCCCCAGCGAGCCCGCCGAGAATGGTTCGCCCCCCGTACAAGTAGAGCTCGGTGATGGTGTTCCCGTCGCCGACGAACCGCCACGCCGAGCCCACCTTGGCCAGGACGGCCCCGCCGATCATCGCTCCGACCGCGACCCACGCCGTCTGTTCGGTCAGCATTCCCCGGCGTCTGGCCTCGTAGAGATACACCAATCCGGCGACCGCCACGCCGAGGGCGACGAAGAACTCGTGCGTCGGCACACCCCACCCGAAGACCCGGAAGAGCTCCATGCGCACGCTGAGAAAGACCCTACAGATCGGGTCCCGGCGGTGTCGATGAGAACCGGCAATCGATTCCGACAGACCCGGCGTACCTTCCCGAACATGGAACTGTTTCTCGACCTCTTCATCATCTTCTCCCTCCGGCTCATCGACGTCGCCCTCGCCACCGTGCGCATCGTCCTGCTCGGCCGGGGCAGGAAGGGCACGGCGACGATCATCGGCTTCGTCGAGGGTCTCATCTGGGTCCTCGCCATCTCGAGGGTCATCGGGGGCCTGGACGATCCGGCGCGTATGGTCGCTTTCGCCGCCGGCTTCGCCGCGGGCACCTACGTGGGGGCTCTGGTCGAGGAGCGGATGGCGCTCGGCCAGTCGCTGGTACGCGTCGTAGCCTCGGTGAACACGCCCCCGGTCGCCGATGCCCTGCGCGCCGAGGGGTTCGGCGCCACGGTGATCAACGGCGATGGCATGGAGGGCGAGGTCCGGCTCACTTTCTGCGTCGTCCCGCGCAAGAAGCTCAAGGCGGTGACCGCGCTCATCCACTCGATCAACCCGGGTGCGTACGTCACGGTCGACGAGACCAACTCGATCGACCTCATGGCGCGCCACGGAAGAGAGGTGCGGGCGTAACCTGGCCCCATGGCCGGACCGAGCCCGAGCGCCTTCCGCTCCAACTGGGAGAACAGCGACCTCCCGTTGGTGAAGAAGCTCGCCGTGGCCGCTCGCAACCAGGCGATCAAGATCGCCACCGGCTCGTCGTGCTGCGGTCACCACGGGGAGCCAGGGTGTTGAGTGGGGCCGGACCCCGAGCCCGGTTCGGGCTCACCCGACCACCACCACCATCACGAATAGCCATCGGCTATCAGCCCTTGAGAGCGCGAAACTTAGATAGCGATCTGAGTGGCACGGCCCGGCGGGGTGTGCTTATCTACCGATTGGCAGAGCCCATGAGATGAGAGGGCGCTGGGTGACTTCCCGGCTGAGAGCCCGACTGTAGGAGTCGGGGACCTCCCGAACTCAACTGGTAATTCAGTGGAGGATCATTTTGTGGGCTTTGCCATTTCTATGGGGCGGTTCCCCGCTGAGAGCCCTCCCCCTCTGAGGCCTGGGCTCGCAGGGCGAATGGGCCCTTTGGCCCTAATCGTGGCTGCACCCGCTGCCATACGCTGCAGAAGATGCAGAAAGCGCAGCAATGACCACGCAGGAGATGCGGTACCTGACCGCAAACGACGTCACCGAATTACTCCGGATCGACAAGTCCACCGTGTACCGGATGGCAGAGGACGGCCGGCTGCCGGGTGTGAAGGTGGGCCGCCAGTGGCGATTCCCCGCCGACGAGCTTGAGCGCACCCTCGGTATCGACCTCGGATCAGAGGTCGGCGCAATGGCCCTGGATGTGACCCAGGCCGAGCGGCTGACCTCTCTGTTCGCCGATGTCTTCGGTGTGATGGCGGTGGTGACCGACCTCGAGGGCAGGCCCGTCACCCCG
>CAYQZO010000357.1:0-2661 GCA_964421925.1 uncultured Acidimicrobiaceae bacterium | reverse complement strand
CGAGCTCTCCGATGGATCGACGAAGGTCGTTGCGTTCGCATCGTTCGAACCGACCATCGCCGGTACCTCGTGGCAGGCGATTGCGATCAACAACGGCGCCGGCGGAGTGGTTTCCGCTCTTCCCGACGTCGAGGTGACCGCCGTCTTCGACGAGAGCATCAGCTTCACCGGTTCCGGGGGATGCAACACCTTCGCCTCCGCGTACCGCGTCGGTGAGGAGTACGACGTCCTCACCGGTGGCTCCATCGAGTTCGCCTCCATCTCATCGAGCCGCAAAGCGTGTGATGAGCCGATCAACGAGCAGGAGGCCAACTACTACGCCGCCATCGAGGCGTCGAGCGTCTACATCCTGCGTGGGTTCACCCTGGAGCTTCGCGACGCAAGCGGAGCCCTCCAGGTCCAGTTCACTGCGGCCCTCGACGGCTAGCGTTGCTCCCATGGCCGACGAACAAGCTGCCGAAGCCCTCCGAGCGCTGCTCGCCGAGACCGCGCACGCCCACCACGAGGCCACCGGCGGCGTCAACAACGCCTGGGCCGACTGGTACGCCGATTACATGAGCGGCAGGCTCGGCGACATCATCGGCTTCGAGCCCGACGTGACGATGACCTCGGCGTGGCTGACCGCCGCCGATGAGCGACACAAGACCGAGGAGCCGGACGTCCGGTACTGGCCGACGCTCTATGCCCGATACATCCTGGAGGACTACGCACCCAACGCCTGAGGGTCGCCACGGACCATGAGCCATCGCCGCGACCTCCAGGCCCTCATCGCCTTGCTCTTGCTCGACCAGGAGGGCCGCGGCCTCCTCGGTCGGGTGGCATCCCGAGCGACCGGCGCCGTCGCCGACATCGTCGACCCCGACGCCATCGTGGAACGGATCGATGTGGATGCGGTGCTGGAACGGGTCGATGTCAACCGCCTGCTGGAACGGGTCGACATCAACGCCCTCCTCGACCGCGTCGACGTCGACCGGCTCATGGCGCGCGTGGACGTCAAGGCCTTGGCCGAGCAGGCCGGGATCCCGGACATCGTCCGCGAGAGCACGGGCGAGCTTGCCGGCTCCGCTCTCGACGTGCTGCGCCGCCAGGTCGTCGCCTTCGACACAATCGCCGGGGGCGCCGCGTACCGCCTCATCGGCCGCGACCCGGCGGAGCGCCCGTCCTCGCCGCCACAACTGGCCGAGGACACCCGGACGGGCCGGCGCGGCCGCGGCCTGGTCACCGGCCACTACGCAGGCCCCCTGTCGCGTCTCGTCGCCTTCCTCATCGACACCGCCATCGTCTGGTTCTCCTGGGTGCTGACCACCGCGGGGATCGCCATCGTGGTCGGGCTGTTCACGGGGACCGAGCCCGGCGGTGGAGCCGGGGGCCCGATCGCGCTCATCCTGCTTGTCGTGTGGGGCTTCCTCTACCTGTGGGTCACGCTGACCATCGCGGGGCGGACTCCGGGCATGGGAATCGTGGGCATCCGCGTGGTGGATCGGCAGGGGGCGCCGCTCGCCGGTCGCCAGGCGCTGATCCGGACCCTGGTGTTTCCGTTCTCCTTCCTCATCCTCGGGCTCGGGTTCGTCGGCATCTTCACCAGCCCGGAGCGACGGACGCTGCACGACGCCGCCGCCGGCTCGGTGGTGGTGTACGACTGGGGGGACCGGCCCGCCGAGATGCCGGCGCCGCTCACCCGGTGGATCAACCGCCGCGGCTACGAGCTCCCCACCGAGCCCGAGGACTACAACAAGCCGGCGTGAGCGAGCGCCAGGATGTCCATGGTGCCGGCGATCCCGGCGTGGATTGCGACGCCCCACCAGATCGATCTGGTCTTCAGGCTGAGAAAGCCGAGCACGATGGCCCCGACGATGGCGGCCATGGCCTCGGGCATCGGCTTGCCGAAGTGGATCATGGCGTAGGGCACCATCATCACGAACACCGCGGTGAAGCCGAGCTTGAGTTTGAGGCCGTGCACCATGAAGCCACGGAAGAAGAACTCGAGTGCGGCGAACTGCAGGCCGTATAGTGCCCACCACCCCCACAGGTAGGGCCACCACGACTCGGTGGGGCCGAGGTCGTAGAACGGGTACTTGGCCTGGAACTCCCCGTTGAACGAAGCGAGGACGAGGAACGGCACCGACACCGCAAACAGCACCGCATAGGGCTGCCACCCCCGGCTCACCGCAAGGCCGTAGTCCCGCACCCGTTCCTTGAGGATCAGCTTGATGGCGATGAAGGGCAGCGCGATGTAGCCGACGATGCTGACGACGGCGAACATCACCAGCCGGGTGAACTCGGTGTTGCCCGATCCGAGAAGAGCCTTCTCGACGGCGGCGGCCCAGCCGTCGAGCCCGACGAGGTTCAGCGACGTGACCAGCCACTGCGGGCTGGCGCCGTTGCGTAGGTAGTTGATCAGGATCAACACGACGGCGGAGGTGACGAGAACCACCGCCGCCTTGAACAGCGCCCG
Organism: uncultured Acidimicrobiaceae bacterium; assembly: GCA_964421925.1. Classification (GTDB taxonomy): domain Bacteria; phylum Actinomycetota; class Acidimicrobiia; order Spongiisociales; family UBA5794; genus JACZST01. The sequence continues at coordinate 206 of CAYQZO010000357.1, read as the reverse complement.
GCGCCGCGGCGTCACCTGGTTGTAGGCCGCCGATTCCGCCTCGACGTCCTCGATGACAGATGCGATCTGGGTGCGCAACGAGGGCGTATCGGCACGGGGTTTGGGGTCGAGGCGGGTCATGACGGGACGAGGCTACCCGGCGATCTGCTCACCGTCAGGCAGTGCTCCCGTCGGCGTGTTTGGCAACGGAGACGACGAAAACAGGG
>CAYQZO010000356.1:0-2663 GCA_964421925.1 uncultured Acidimicrobiaceae bacterium | reverse complement strand
CGTCGCTGATGTCACACAGGAACCGGTCTTCGAGCTGCTGGACCGTACCCATCGCCGCGGTGGACCCCAGGAAGCCGAACAGGCCCACCCATGCCGAGGCCACGATCACCAGGATGGTGAGCAGCAGCAGCGCGGGAAGGCGGCGGCGTTTGCGGTCCCGTCGGTGGGCCTCGTGGATGTTGTCGGGTTCCATGTCCTCTGTGGGATGGGGGGGAGGGCGTGGTCCCCCTGGGTAGCATCGAAGCCGGTCATGAGCTTAGGAACCGACGCCAAATACAAGGGGCATGCGGGGTGAGCGGTCACACGGTCTACTCGGCGGGCGACCTGGAGGGCTGGGACCCGGACGCTTCCCTCGGCGAACCCGGTGCGTACCCCTTCACCCGCGGCCCTTACCCGTCCATGTACACGGAGCGGCCGTGGACCATCCGCCAGTACGCCGGGTTCGGTGACGCCGACGACACCAACCGCCGCTTCCACGCCCTCCTCGAGGCGGGCCAGACCGGGCTCTCGGTCGCCTTCGATCTCCCCACCCAGATGGGGTACGACTCGGACCACCCCATGGCGAGCGGCGAGGTGGGCAAGGTCGGGGTCGCCATCGACTCCATCGAGGACATGCGCAGGCTCTTCTCCGGCATCCCGCTGGGTGTGGTCACGACCTCGATTGCCATCAACGCCACCGCCGCCATCCTTCTCCTCCTCTACGAGCTGGTGGCGATGGAGAACGGAGTGGAGCGCTCCGACATCCGGGGCACGGTGCAGAACGACATCCTCAAGGAGTACATCGCCCGCGGCACCTACATCTACCCGCCGGAGCCCTCCATGCGGCTGGTCACCGACCTGTTCGCCTACTGCGCCACCCAGCTGCCCAACTGGAACACGATCTCGATCTCGGGGTACCACATACGGGAGGCGGGCTCGACGGCGGCACAGGAGGTGGCCTTCACGCTGGCCAACGGCCTTGGCTACGTGGAAGCGGCCCGGGAGGCAGGGCTGGACGTCGACGCCTTCGCACCCCGGCTCTCTTTCTTCTGGAACGCTCACAACGGACTGTTCCAGGAAGCGGCCAAGTACCGGGCGGCCCGCAGGTTGTGGGCCCGGCTGATGAAGGAGCAGATCGGCGCGGAGCGGCCCGAGTCGGCGCGCATGCGCTTTCACACCCAGACGGCGGGCTCGTCACTGACCGCCCAGCAACCGTTGAACAACGTCACCCGCACCGCCTATCAGGCCCTTGCCGCGGCCCTCGGCGGCACCCAGTCGCTGCACACCAACAGCTACGACGAGGCCCTCGGCCTCCCCACCGAGGAGGCCGCGCTCGTCGCCCTCCGCACCCAGCAGGTCCTGGCCGCCGAGACCGGGATCACCGAGGTGGTCGACCCGCTCGCCGGCTCCTACTACGTCGAGTCGCTCACCGACGACATCGAGGAAGAGGCCGCGGCGCTCATCGAGCGCATCGACGCCCTGGGCGGAGCGGTGGGCGCCATCGAGGCCGGATTCCAGCAAGGGGCGATCGAGGATTCCGCCTACGCCTACGCCCGCGGCGTCGAGTCCGGTTCCATCGAGGTCGTCGGGGTGAACCGCTACACCGAGGGGGAGGACGACGGGGTCATCCCGGTGCTCTCGGTCGACCCGGCGACCGAGGCCGATCAGGTGAAGGCGCTGCGGGAGCACCGGTCGAGTCGAGACCAGCAGACGGTCGACACCGAGCTCGCTGCGCTCACCGCGGCGGCCGCGGGCGACGACAACCTCCTGTACCCGATGCGAGAAGCGCTGGCGGCGGGCGCCACCCTCGGCGAGGTGTCGGGGGCGCTGGAGACGGTCTTCGGGCGCTATCGGCCGGGCAGCTAGCTGGTAGCCGGTGGCTGGTAGCTATCGAATCACCATGATCACCGCCCCGGAGGCCACGGTGTCTCCGGGCTGCACCCGCAGGTCGATGATCTCGCCGTCGATGGGGGCCTTGATTTCGTTCTCCATCTTCATTGCCTCCAGCACGCACACCGGCTCACCGGCGGCCACGGCGCTGCCCGCATCGTGGTGCACCTTGACGATGGTGCCCTGCATGGGCGCGGTGACGATGCCCTGGTTCTCCCCGCTCGGGGCGGCTTCGGAGAGCTTCGGGGCCCGGCGTCGCGGTGCCGCCCGCTGCCCCGAGGTCGTCGGGGCGATCACCTCCGACCAGTAGCGGACGTCGTAACGCTGCCCGCCGACCTCGACGGTGATGCGCCGCTCCTGGAGCTCGGTGTCCTGGGGCAGCACCGGTGCGGTCTTGGTCCCGATTGCGGAGAAGTCCATGGTCTCCTCGAGCAGGCGGGTGGAGACTCGGCCGGCGAGGAAGTCCTCGTTCTCGAGGATGGCGAGGTGCGCCGGGATGGTGGTGTCGACCCCGCCGATGTCGTACTCGGTGAGCGCTCGCTTCGCCCGGGCGATGGCCTCGGTACGGTCCCGGCCGGAGACGACGAGCTTGGCGACCAGGGTGTCGTAGTACTGGGAGATCGTCGATCCCTGCTTGACCCCGCTGTCGACGCGGATCCCCCGGCCCGCCGACTCCTGGTAGCGGGAGAGGGTGCCCGGAGACGGGAGGAAGTCGCGGGCCGGGTCCTCGGCGTTGATGCGGAACTCCATCACGTGGCCGCGGGGCTCGACGCCGTCGAACGACAGGTGCTCCC
>CAYQZO010000355.1:0-2670 GCA_964421925.1 uncultured Acidimicrobiaceae bacterium | reverse complement strand
GGCCGAGATGGTGAAGCTGCTCGAAGCCGGCGCCGACGACTACGTGGTGAAGCCCTTCTCCGTCGCCCAAATCGAAGCGCGCATCCGCGCCGTGCTCCGTCGGGCCGGCGAGCCGGAGCACGGTGAGACGCTGACCGTCGGGGACCTCCTCATCGATCGCGAAGCCCACGAGGCGTCGCTGGCCGGAGAGCCGCTCGACCTGAGGGCGCGGGAGTTCGACCTGCTGGCCTACCTGGCGGCGCGTCCCGGCGTGATGGTGAGCAAGCGCGAGCTGATGGCCGAGGTGTGGCGGCAGCCCTACGGAGGGGCCGACAAGACGGTCGACGTCCACGTGTCGTGGCTGCGCAAGAAGCTCGGCGAATCGGCCGCCGAGCCGCAGTACATCCACACGAAGCGGGGCGTCGGTGTCAAGCTCGCTCCCCCCGATCAGTGAGGACTCGTCTCGTCGTGGTGGCCTTTGCCGTCACCGCCATGGTGGCGCTGGCCTTTGTCGTACCCCTGATGATTCTCGTGCGGGATCTCGCCGCCGACCGGGAGCTCTCCGCCGCCGAGCGTGATGCTGCCGCCATGGCCCGGCTGATCGCCGTGATCGGCGTGGATCCCGTCGACCGGCTCATCGGTCCGGTGATCACCCCCGAAGGGGAGTTCAACGGACGCCCGGTGACGATCGTCGTCGTCGGTGGCGAGACGATCGGCACCCCGCTGGATCCCGGCGAAGACATGAGCCAGCCGGCCTCCGGCAGGACGGTCCGCCAGCCGGTGGAGGGAGGGGAGGCCGTCTACGTGCCCGTGCTCGGACCCGAAGGGGAGACGGTCGTAGTGCGGTCGCTGGCCGCCGAGGACGAGATGCGGGCAGGTGTGGCCACGGCATGGTGGACCCTGGGCCTCCTCGCCGCCGTGCTGGTTGCGCTCGCCGTCTTCGTCGCCGACCGCCTGGGACGAAGCATGGTCCGCCCCGTCGACGACCTCGCCGTCGCCGCCGATCGGATGGGGTCGGGTGATCTCGACGCCAGGGTCGAAGTGGCCGGGCCTCCCGAGATCCGCCGAGTCGGCGCCGCCTTCAACCGGCTCGCCGCTCAGATCGGTGGATTGCTGCAATGGGAGCGCGAGACCGCCGCCGACCTGTCGCACCGACTGCGCACCCCGTTGACCGGGGCACGCTTGAACGCCGATGCGCTGCCCGACAGCGACCGCAAGCAACGTCTCGTCGAGCAGCTCGATGAGGTCGAGCGCGTCGTCGACCACGTCGTCGACGAGCTCCGGCGGCCCGACCGCCAGGCCAGGGCTCCGGTCACCGACGTCGAGGCGGTGGTCACCGAGCGCGTGGCGTTCTGGCAGCCGCTGGCGACCGACGAGGGGAGGGACCTGAAGGCGGCACTGAGCGGTAGGCGTTCGCCGGTCGCAGCTCCAGCGTCCGACCTCGCCGCAGCGCTCGATGAGCTGATCGGCAACGTGTTCGCTCACACCGAACAGGAAGTGGATTTCGCGGTCTCCGTGCGCCATCCGGGCAGTGGGTACGTCGATGTGACCGTCTCGGATGGCGGTCCCGGTCTTCCCGAGGGCTTCAGCGTCGCGGCTCGCGGCAGCAGCGGCACGGACTCGACGGGTCTCGGTCTCGACATCGTCCGGCAGACCGCCGACTCCACCGGTGGTGAGCTGCTGCTGGGCACGAGTGATCTGGGCGGGGCGGAGGTGACGATTCGGCTCCGCCTGGCCACGAGCCGCTGAGCGCCTTTGGTCAGAGCGAACTGATAGCTTGACCCCGATATGAGCCTGCTCCGCAACCCCCCCGAGACCCACTATGCCGACAGCGGGGACGGCTACATCGCCTACCAGATCTTCGGCGAGGGACCGGATGTGCTCTTCCTGAACGACGCCCACTCCAACGTCGAGGTGATGTGGGAGCAGCCGCTCATCGCCGATTTCTTCGACCGGCTGTCCTCGTTTGCCCGCGTCACCTACCTGGACAACCGGGGTGTCGGCGCCTCGGATGCGGTCCCCCATTCCAACATGGTCCTCGACTACTGGGTCGACGACGCCAGGTTTGTCATGGAAGACGCCGGGATCGACCAGGTGACGCTGATCGGCGACGTCGAGGGTGGTCCCGGGGCCATGATGTTCGCCGCCACCTATCCGGACCGGGTCACCGGCCTGGTGCTGACCAACACCTATGCCCGCTGGTCGCGTGCCGACGACTTCCCCATCGGGATGCCCGGGCAGTCCCTCGACAAGTTGATCGAGCTGGTCAGGTTGGGCTGGGGAAAGCCGGGGTTCTTCAGCCTGCCGGCACCGAGCACCGTGGGCAACCGGCAGCTCGAGGAGTGGTTGGCGAGATATCAGCGGCTCGCCGCACCGCCGAGCTGGGCGCTCATGGTGTCGCGATGGTACGGGGAGGTCGATGTTCGCTCGATCCTCTCCAACATCAGCGCTCCGACGCTGGTCATCACCCGCCAGGACGCCCAGTACCACCGCCCCGCCCACAGCCGCTATCTCGCCGCGCACATCCCGAACGCCAGGCTGGTCGAGCTGCCCGGTGCCGACACCTCGCCCTTCTGGATCGACCCGGGGCCCGTGCTCGACGAGATCGAGGAGTTCGTGACGGGAGTCCGGCCCCGTCCTGTGATCGACCGAACGCTGGCCACCGTCATGTTCACCGACATCGTCGATTCG
>CAYQZO010000354.1:0-2677 GCA_964421925.1 uncultured Acidimicrobiaceae bacterium | reverse complement strand
CCAGGCGCGGGTTGCTATTGCGATGCAACGAACCCCCGCCATCATCGCCGGTGTCGTGGTCGCGGCGTCGGTTGCCCTGATCGCATGGGCGCTCATCCCCGGCGATGAGACGCCGACTGCAGCGGCGGAAATCACGACCACCTCGTCGCCGACGACCACCACCGCCCCGGCCGCGGCCCGCAGTAATGAGGAGATCTTCGAGATCGTCGGCAACATCATCCAGGTGCCCTCGGTGGGCACCGTCAACGGCATCGCCGAGGACATGGGTGCCACCGGCGATCCGGGCTGGGTGCCCTATCTGATCGACCTGTTCCGCATGTACGGGGTGGCGGACACGGTGCCGGTGATCGCCGAGAGTCTGGCCGCCATCACGGGCGTACCGGTCCCCGAGGAGACCCAGCTCATCTACCCCACCTACGGACGCTGGATGCACAGCGAGGAGCCATTGCCCTACGACCCCGCCGGCACCGGCGAGCAGTACATCGCCTGGAAGAGCATCGTGTACTCCCAGGCCGACATCGCCTTCGCCGCCCTGCTCAGCCAGGTGGAGGATCCGATCCTCGCCTCCCAGATCCAGTGGGGCGGGGTGCGCCGGGGTGGCATCCCCGAGCTCAACGACCCGGCCACGGTGACCGTCGAGGAAGCCGAGTGGATGGTCGACGACGAGCTCACCTTCGGGGCCGTGATCAACGACGAGGTTCGCTCCTACCCGCACCGGATCCTCGACCACCACGAGATGGCCAACGACACCCTGGGCGGCGAGCCGGTGGTGCTGGCCAACTGCACGCTGTGCCGCACCGGGATCTTGTTCTCTCGACGGCTCGGGGATCGGACGCTCACCTTCCAGAGCTCGGGCCTGTTGTGGAACTCGAACAAGGTGATGGTGGACAACGAGACCGACACCCTGTGGAACCAGATCACCGGTGAGGCGATCGCCGGCGAGCTGACCGGTGCCGTTCTCGACCGGTTCCCCATCACGCTCACGACCTACGGGGAGTGGACCGCCGAGCACCCGGACGGCGACGTCCTCGACATCCCGGGCCGGGAAGCGGCGGACCGGGGTGGCAACGAGATCATCGGCGGTCCCGGGTACTCCTACGAGCCGGGAGACGCCTACGCCGGCTACTACGCCTCCCCGTACGTGTTCTGGCCCGCAGACCCGGTGCCGGACGTCTTCGCCGACAAGGACCTGGTGGGGACCCTCGACCTGGACGGAGAGCGACTCGCCGTCGGCGTCGAAGCCCTGGGCGTTGCCGGACCCCAGGCCCTCACCCTGGCCGGTCGCCAGGTGGTAGCGGTCCCGACCGACGGCGGCGTCCGCTTCTATGCAACGAGCGATGCCGGGACATTGCTGCTCGTCGTGGACGATGCGGGTGAGGAGACGCTGCGCCTGGCCGACGGCACCGAGCTGGAGCGGCTGCAGAGCGGCCACTCCTTCTGGTTCTCCTGGTACGCCAACTACCCCGACACCGGTTGGTGGCCCGGCTAGCTTCACGCTCGTGAAACGCTCGGTCTACGACCTCATGTACCGGTTCTGGGCGCCCTGGGACGCCGTCGGAGTTCGTCCCGACCTGATCGACCTGCTCGCCAGTGGGCGACTCGATGCCAAGGCCTACCCGCGCACACTCGACCTCGGGTGCGGCACGGGCGCCAACGTCGTTCACCTCGCCGGCCAGGGGTTCGACGCCACCGGAGTCGACTTCTCCCAGGTGGCGCTCGCCAAGGCTCGCACCCGCGCCGCAGGGGCCGGTGTCGACTGCACCTTCATCGAGGCGAACCTCACGGCCGACCTGAGCGGGCTCGGCACGTTCGACTTCCTCACCGACTTCGGCAGCATCGACGACCTGCAAGGAGCGGACCGAACGGCGGCCGCCGCCAACGCCACCATGCTCGCCAGGCCCGGGGCGATGTTCCTCATGTTCTGCTTCTACGGTGCGCTCGAGGATCTGCCCCGAATCAACTTCAGTGGCCCGAGTCGCGCCTATCCCGGGCTGGTGCCCGGCGAGGTGGAGGCACTGTTCGGCGAGTCGTGGGACATCGAGGAATGGAGCAGCCACCCCGACCGCTTTGTCGCCACCTTTCTGCTCACCAGAAGAGGCTGAGGCCCCGCCAAGGCGAATCTGTCACAGGCGCGCCATACGGTGCCGCCATGAACGCCACCGTTACCTCGAGCGCCCTGGTCGGCGTCGAGCCGCGGCCGGTCAAGGTCGAAGCCCACGTCGGCGGGGGGAAGCCCGGCTTCGTGGTCGTCGGGCTCCCCGACGCCTCGGTGCGTGAGGCCAAAGAGCGGGTGCGCGCCGCCTTCGCATCCTCGGGCATGACCTTTCCCAACCGGCGGGTCGTGGTCAACCTGTCCCCGGCCGAGCTCCCCAAGGTGGGCTCCGCCTATGACTTGCCCATCGCGCTCGGCGTCCTCGCCGCGCCCGAGACCGAGTACGCCGCCATCACCGAGGTGGTCGCCCTCGGTGAGCTCGGCCTGGACGGCTCGGTGCGGCCGGCGCGGGGAGGGCTGGGGGCAGCACTCGTGGCCAAGCGCCTCGGGAAACGGTGTCTGTTGTCGACCGCCTCGGTGGCGGAGACCGCGGGTCGCGACGACCTAGGGGTGGAGGCGGTCAAGAATCTCGGTCACGCCGTGGGAGTGGCGAACGGGACCGCCACCGGCGAACCCGTTCGCCTG
>CAYQZO010000353.1:0-2688 GCA_964421925.1 uncultured Acidimicrobiaceae bacterium | reverse complement strand
TGGACGTCGGTGGCGCCGAGCGAGGCTGCCGCAGCGAGCTTGGTGTCGAGCTTGTCGATGGCCACGATCCGGCCCGCTCCCACAGCCCGGGCGCCGAGCACCGCGGAGAGCCCGACGGCGCCCAGGCCCACCACCGCCACCGAGTCGCCCTCATCCACCCCGGCCGTGTTGAGGCTGGTCCCGCCACCGCAGAGCACGGCACAGCCGAAGAGACAAGTCGCACGGGGATCGAGGCCGGGCGGTACCTTCACCGCCGACGCTTCAGAGACGAGCGTGTACTCGGCAAAGGCCGCTACGCCCATGTGATGGTGGATCGGCTCCCCCTCGTGAGTGAGGCGGGTGCCGCCGGTGATCAGCTCACCCTTCTGGTTGGCAGCCGAGCCGGTCTCACACAGCCATGCCTCACCCGCACGACAACGGTCGCACTCGCCGCATTGGGGCAGGTAGACGAGCACGACATCGTCACCGGGGGAGAAGGTGGTGACTCCCGGGCCGACGGCGGAGACTGTCCCTGCTGCCTCGTGACCGATCACCATCGGCAGCGGCCACACCCGCGCTCCGTTCACGACCGAGAGGTCTGAACGGCACAGGCTGGCGGCGGCGATCTCGACCAGGACCTCGCCCGGACCCGGATCGGGAAGCTCGAGCTCGACGATCTCGAGAGGGTGAGATTCGACGTACGGAGGTGGTAGGCCGCGCTCGCGGAGCATGGCGCCGCGGAAGGTGGTCATGGGTTGAATCTATCCCCGGTTGGGCCCGAAATCTGTCACACCCGCTTGATACGGTGTCGTCATGAATGCTGATGAGACCGAGCAGGTGCTTCTCCGTGGTGAGGCTGTCCTGGTCCGGGTCCGGGCGGTGCAGATGGCGGCGGTACGGGACGCCGACCGGAACCAGCTGCCGCTGGCCGACGGGTGCCGCAGCTTGAACGAGTGGGTGGCGAGCCGGATGGACGTCTCTTCGGAAACGGCTGCTGGGATCGTGTGCACCGCTCGCATCGCCGAGGCGCAGCCGGAGCTGGAGGAGGCCCTGTATGCGGGTCGCCTCACCTGGGATCGGGCGGTCGCCATTGCTCCGCTCCTCGACGAGTACGGGATCGACGAGCTTGCGGGCTATGACCTTGCCGGGATCCGTCGTCTCTGCGCGTGGCGGCGTCGCCTCGCCGGTTCCGCTGAGCGGCAGGGCTTCGCCGACCAGTACGTGGCGGTGCAGCCGAGCCTGGATGAGTCGATGCGTCGTTTCCACGGCCAGCTCTTCGGCGTCGACGGCCACCTCTTCGAGAAGGCCCTCCTGGAACGCGCCGACGAGCTCGGAGAAGTGCCGTACGGCGATGCCGCCAATCGTGGGCAACGGCAGGCCCTCGCGCTGGTGGCGATGGCCCAGGACTCCCTCGACCGCAGCGGCACCGCCACGACGGAGTCCAACGGAGCAACGGCGGCCATCCTCGTTGACCTCGACCGGGCGAACGGCAACGGCGGGGAGCTCGGCGCCGAGGTCGAATACGGGCCCCGCGTCGGGCCCGATACCCTCGGCGAGTTGCTCTGTACCGGCTCGGTGCAGGTCATCGGTCTCACCGATGGCCGTCCGGTGGTCACCTCGGATGCGGCCAAGGCGATCCCGCCGGCGATCCGGCGTTTTGTCGCCCACCGTGACGGGGGTTGTGTCATCGATGGGTGCAACTCGCGGTACCGGCTCCAACCCCACCACATCCAACAACGCCAACATGGCGGTGGCCATGACCCGGACAACCTGGCCACGCTGTGCTGGTATCACCATCACGTCGCCATCCACGTCCAAGGTTTCCGCATCGACCCGAAATCACCGCCCCTACGACGGCGATTGATCCGACCCCGCGCCCACAGCCCACCCGCGCTCGCCGCATAGGCGGCAACGGCAAACCCCGTCGACTGACGAACTCCATAGAGGCCCCCAAGGACAACGCGGGCTTCGCGCGCGCGATGAGCCGCACCTGGTACTGAGCTCGCCGCTCGATCGACTCGTAGTCTGCGACCGGAACTCGACACTCTCCACCCGGAGGCACCGGCATGACCCACCCCAACCTCGTCGTTGAGCAACATGAAGAGGTAGCGACGCTGACCTTGAATCGCCCCGACAAGAACAATGCGGTGGATGCCGAGATGATGGTGGCGATGGTCGAGTCGCTGCGCCGGCTCGGCGCCGATGATGGGGTGCGTGTTGTGCTGCTGCAAGGTGCGGGTGAGCATTTCTGCACCGGGCGCGATCCCGGCTCGACCAGGCCGAAAGACGCTGCCGGGTGGAGCCAGGTTCTGGGTCAGATCGTGGCCACCAACCAGGCGCTATCTTCGTTTCCCGGCATCACCATCGCCCTCGCCAAGGGCGATGTTCGTGGCTTCGGCTTCGGCCTGGCGGTGCACTGCGACGTGACCCTGGCCGCCGAGAACGCCCGCTTCAGCTTCCCTGAGATCAAGGCCGGTTTCCCGCCGTCCGTGGTGATGTCCTACTTGAGCCGGTGGACGACGCGCAAGAGGGCGTTCGAACTCGTGATCACCGGCGACGAGATCAGCGCCGGGGAGGCGGAACGTCTCGGGCTGGTGAACCGGGTCGTGCCGCCGCAGGATCTGGACGCCGAAGGACGGCGGTGGGTGGAGAAGCTCCTGCAACTCGATGCGGCGGCACTCGCTGCGTGCAAAGCATTCACTCGCGACT
>CAYQZO010000352.1:1821-2697 GCA_964421925.1 uncultured Acidimicrobiaceae bacterium | reverse complement strand
GGTCCGCCCGGGTCTCCCTCATCCCGAGCGACAGGATGAAGCCGACCACGACGAGTCCGACGACGACGAGGAACGGGACCCGCCAGGTCAGCTCCTGGGCGGAGAATCCCATCAGGATCGGCGCAACCAGTCCGGCGGCGACCCCGGCGACGCCGTAGATCGCAAAGGCCTGGCCGCGCTGTGCGCCGGCGTAGCCGGCGATGAGGATGCCCACCCCAGCCGGGATGATCAGCACCATGCCAAGCGGGCGCACCACCGACCATGCGACGAGGAAGATCTCGAAACCCGGTGCGAGAGCAGCACCGAGCGACCCTCCGGCGTACAGCACGAGCCCGACCAGGAAGATTCGCTTCTTCCCGTAGCGGTCGCCGAGCTTGGCCCCCGCGATGTACAGGGGTGCAGCCACCAGCGACATCAACGCAATGGCGGTCTGGATCCCGCCCGCGTTCGTTCCGAGGTCGGCAGCGATCGCCGGGCCCCAGACGGGGAGCTGAACCTGGTCCATGGCCACGATGAAGATGCTGATGGACACCGCAAGCGCGGCCGTCCAACCGGCCCGCTCGGTTGCCTCTGTCGTCAAGGGTTGTCCGGCTGGTATCCGGTGGCACCGTCGATGAGCTCGCGCACGATGTCGGCGTGGCCGGCGTGGCGGGCGGTCTCCTCCAGCATGTGCCCCATGATCCAGCGCAGCGACCGCTTGCCCCGGGTGGTGATGATCGAAAGCTCGTCGAGCTCGGCGCCGTCGATGATCCGGTTGCTCTCGTCTACAGCGGCCTCGTACAGGGCGATGATTTCAGCGATGTTCTCTTCGGCTTCAATGCGAAAGTCGGCGTCGTCGTCGCCGCCCGACCACGGAAAGGAGATCTCTTCGCCGGC
>CAYQZO010000352.1:0-1811 GCA_964421925.1 uncultured Acidimicrobiaceae bacterium | reverse complement strand
CACCCAGGCGAGGTGCTTGACCAGGCCGAGCAACGTGGTGCCGGACTCCACCATGGGCCGGCGGGCGGCCTCCTCGGACACGCCGTCCAGCTTCCACACCATCACCGCCCGGTTCTCGTCGAGGAAGCCGCGCAGCGTCTCCTTCTCGGATCCCTGCTTGGGTGTGCGCCGGAACTCGAGGGTCACAGGCACAGACCGGTCGGGTCGATGCCCCGTGCACACAAAGCGGTGCGCTCCACGGAGTTCAGGGAGAATCCGTCGCTCACCGCCTGGCCGGTGACCCGCAGCCGGAACCCGTAGATGGAGTCGTCGAGGAGCCCGACCACGTCGTAAGTCACCGTCATCAACCCGAAGCCGGACGGCGCCGCCGACATCTCGATGCTCGACTCCACCTCACCGGTCGAGGCCTGGGTGCCGGCCACGATCATGCCGAGCTCCTCCATGGTGTCCGCCGTTGGGACCTCGCCGAGCGCGGCCACAACCTCATCGGTGGCGTCGTCGGTCTGGCCGGCAAAGGCGGTGTAGATGAAGCTCACCCATCCGGTGACCCCCTCGGCCGTGGTCACCTCGTACCAGAAGGACTGCCCGATGTCGCGGGCCTCCCCGCTCGCCACCGCAAAGCCGAGGGGCTCGATGGTGGCGATGATGTCGTTGCTCGTCCCGGGGCCGCTGCGCACGTTGAGCACGTCGTCGTGGGCGACCCCGACCACGCTCAACACGTCTCCGGGTTGGGCGAACAGGTCGATGGGGTCTCCGCCGCGTGTCGTGGTCGTGGTGGTGGTGGTGTCCCCGCTCGTGGTGGTGGTCTGGGAGGTGGTCGTCGTGGTGGCCCCGGTGGTCGTCGTTGTGGTGTCGGCAGCTCGCGTGGTCGTCGTGGTGCTCGTGTCCGCGCTCGTGCCGCAAGCCGCAACGAGCAGGGCGAGGGCTGCGACGGCTGTCAGGAACCGATGCATGGAGGCAAGTATGGCGCGGCCACCGGTTACCGGTAGGGCTTCACTCCGCCACCCTGGCGTTGAACGCCTCGATGAGCTCGTCGATCGGCTCGGCCAGCGCCTGGATCCCGGTCCAGTAGTCGTCGTCGTACCACTGGGCCTGGATCTCCGGGTAGGTCTTGCCCTGCTGCTCCACCCAGGTGTAGTACTTCAGGTTGTGGATCCGCTTGCGGTCGTAGTAGCTCAACTCATGGACGTGGTCGATGGCGGCACCGAGGAGGTGCCGGTGGTAGGCGCCGGCGGCGTCGAGATCGGTGAACGTGCCCCGCTCTGCGTCGAGCTCCTCGAGACGGCTCCCGTACATCTCCATCGAGTCGGTGCCCACGGTGACGATGAGGTCGTGGGACGTCATCTCGTAGTAACGGGCGAGCTTGACCGCCGACAGCAGGTTGCCCACCCCGGAGATCCCGAGCAGCGGGAGATCGGCGATCAGGTCGGGCTTCACCCCCTGTGACGCCAGGTAGTCGGTGCCGGCGGCCTCGTTGAATAGCCGGATCAGGCTGATAGTGGCCTCGTCGTCGAGCCCGATGGCGAAGTCGGTGTTCTTCACGTTGTGCACCCACGGGATGTGCTTGTCGCCGATCCCCTCGATGCGGTGCTCGCCGAACCCGTTGTACAGCATGGTGGGGCACTGCACCGCCTCCCCGGCGGCGACCCTGGCGGTCGGATACACCTGCTTCAGGTAATCGCCCGACGCGATGGTCCCCGCCGAGCCGGTAGTGAGGGTCACCGCCCGGAACCGGTCGCCCGGCCCGAGTGCGGCCGCGATGACCTCCTCCATGGCCGGGCCGGTCACCGCGTAGTGCCACAGGTAGTTCC
>CAYQZO010000351.1:498-2706 GCA_964421925.1 uncultured Acidimicrobiaceae bacterium | reverse complement strand
GACGGTGAAGTAGAAGAGGGTGACGACCACCGTGGGGATGTTGCCGAACACCTCACGCCCTACCTCGAGGTCCGGCTCCACCGGAAGGGTGCCGAGCCAGCCGGCGAGCAGCGTTCCGACCACGGCGAGGCCGGCGAGGATGATCAGGCCGACGCTGGGTCGGAGTCGCCAGGGGCTGGTGTACTCGGGCTCGACCTCCTGTGACTCGGTCTCGGTGGCGGTCATCGGCGGCGAGTGTAGAGAGTGGGGAGGCGGTCGAGGCTCAAGCCCCGACCTCTCGGTCGCCTACAGTTGCCCCGAGGTGATTTCGTGAAACCGGTACTCGTGGGTGTTGTCCTGGGCCTCATCGCGGCGTCGTGCGGTGGCGGTGGTGACGAAGCCGACGAGCTCGCTGAGGCATTCGCCGATCAGATCATGGAGCAGGTCCAGGCGGACGAGGACGATGCTCCCTTGCCAATCGAGCGATCCGAGGCCGACTGCCTCGGCAGAGCGGTCGTCAACACCATCGGTTACGACGCCTTTGCCGACGCCGGCATCACGGCAGAGACCGTGCGCGCCGGGGATGAAACCAACCCCTTCGAGGAGCTCGATCTCGACCCCGAGAAGGGCGACGCGCTCTTCGCCGCGATGGAGGGATGCGTGGACTTCGCCGCCGCCCTGGCGGAGTCCCAAGCCGCCGACATGGACATCAGCGTGTCTTCCGCAGAGTGCGTGATCGCCGGATTCCTCGAGATCGATGCGTTTCGTGACGCGATCACGGCAGGCATCGTTGGTAGCGAGGACTCCGTCGATCCATTCCAAGACCCTTCGTCAGAGCTCGTCGGTGCGATGTTCGATCTGTTGAACGACTGCCTGACCGACGAGGAGCTCGCCCGGATGCTCGAGGGGTGAGGCGTACCCGGAGGGTCGACGTCACGGCCCGCCGGGCCAGCCGGTGACGATCGTCTCGGATCGGTCCTCTGAGGTCACCACCACCCTCGCCAGATCCGCCGTCGCAACGGACGATGCTCCGGACACCACCGCCCGATTGGAGGGCGTTGGTCCCCAGGCGGCAACCTGCTGCCAGGTGCCCTCCCGGTCCACCGCCCACGCGACGTAGCCGTCACGGGCGGGGAGATCCTGCAGACGGAGGTCGATGGCCGTGCCCCACTGGCGCGACGCGACGGTGATCTCACCGGACGCGGCCGCGCTCGCCTCCACCGCCAGCGGAGTCGCTTGTGGTGTGTCCTCCCCGAGCAGCTGCACGGCACCGACGAGCACCGCGGCGAGGAGCACCGCCGCCACCGCGGTCCAGCGCCACCGTCCCCGGCTCCGCAACAGCTCCGACCGCTCGGAGGTGATCCGGGTCTGCGCTTGCTCCAGCACCGAATCGGGCACCGTGAGGGCTCCCGGCGACTCGATACGGGCCAGGAAAGCTGGAAGCGGTGCCAGATCGGCGACCTCGCGACGACACACCTCGCAGGTTGCGAGGTGCTGCTCGAACCGGCGGCGCTCCTCGGCATCGAGGGCGCCCAGCACATATGCCCCCGGCCATTCCCGGTACCGATCGTGTTCGTCCATCACAGAATCCCCTGCTCTTCCAGTGCCGCCCGCAGGGCTCGCATGCCGTAGTGCATCCGCGATTTCACCGTGCCCGCAGGGACACCGAGCCGCTCGGCGATCTCCGCCGATGATCTCCCGAAGAAGAAGCCTTCCACGATGACGACCCGGTGGTGTTCTGACAGCTTGGCGAGCGCATCATGGATGACGCTCGCCTCGGCCAGCCGTTCGATCTCGTCACCCTCTGGGATGTCGAGAACGGCGGCGTCGTCGACGGCGCGGAGATGTCGATGTGAGCGTCGATAGAGGTCGGTCGCCGCGTTGCGGGCAATCCCGAAGATCCAGGCACGTTCCGAGCCCCGCTCGGGATCGAACTGCTCGTACCGGCGCCACGCTCTGACCAAGGTCTCGGCGACGATCTCCTCGGCGTCCCGTGGGTCCGCGACGCGCCGGACCGCCCACCCGTACAGCGCCGAGCCGTGCTCGCTGTGGAGTCGAGCGGTGAGGTCGTCCGACTTCTCCTGCTCGCCGCGATGTCCCGCTGGAGTCGGGTCTCCCACGTTCCTCATCTCCACAGCGTCGTCAGCATCGACCGCGCTCAACCACCAACGGTGACTTCGCCTCCGACGACGGCGACATCACCATCGGCGGTGTTCGCCGGGATGTCGA
>CAYQZO010000351.1:0-488 GCA_964421925.1 uncultured Acidimicrobiaceae bacterium | reverse complement strand
CTCCATCCATGTCGATGTGGGCCATCGGGAACAGCAGATCGGTCGCGGCAAGCGGGGTGTCGAGCGTAACGACGACATCGGTGGTGGTCCCCGCGTCGATCAGGTCAGAGTGTCCGATGATGGGGCCTGGGCCACCGTCGGCATTGGCATGGACGGCGATGAAGCCGGGGGCGGGCAACGTCACCGACGCCACCATGATCGAACACCCGTCTGAGGTCTGTGCTTCGAACACTACCTCCGCCGGCGACGTGGCCGGGGTGGCGGTCGCCGCTGCGGTGGTCGTGGTCTCAGCCGGGGCTGCAGTGGTGGTCGTGTCACCCGAATCACTGCAGGCCGCTATGACGGAAGCGATGACCGCGATCATGACCAGTCGACGCATGAGAACCTCCTCGTCTCGACTACGAGCCTCTTCGACATATACGCCGTGCGGCTCGGGAGGGTTCACCGGCATCACCCCTCGACGGTGATCGACCCCATCATCTCGCGAT
>CAYQZO010000350.1:0-2726 GCA_964421925.1 uncultured Acidimicrobiaceae bacterium | reverse complement strand
GGGTGAGCAGGTCGACAAGGTGAACCTGCGGGTCGCCGTGGACGGCAGGACGGCGTCCGGCAACACCACCCGGGTCGACGACGAGGCGCTCGCCCGCTTCGTCGACGAGACCGTGGAGACCGCGGCCAAGCAGCCGGTCGACGAGGGCTGGCCCGGGCTCACCGAGCCCACGGAGATCGATGTCATCGAGCACCACGACGATGCGACCGCGGACGCTTCACCGGTGGGGCGCGCCGAGCTGGTGCGCACCTTCGTCGATCAGGGCGACGGGATGCTCGCCGCCGGGTATTGCGAGACCGAGGGCGAGATCCACACCTTCATGAACACGGCGGGCCACCAGGCGACCGCACGGGAGACCTCCGCCGTCCTGGACGGGATCCACCGCACCCCGACCTCGGCAGGCTCGGGCCACGGGGCGTCGGTCGCCCTCGGCGACCTCGACGCCAAGGCGATCGGCTCCCTCGCCGCGGAGCGGGCACGGGAATCGGAGAAGACCTTTGACGCCAAGCCGGACTCGTACCAGGTGGTGCTCGCCCCCGAGGCCGTCGCCTCGATGGCGATCTTCCTCGCCTTCTACGGGTTCAGCGCCAAGGCGCATCAGGAGGGTCGGTCCTTCGCCGAGGTCGGTGCCGGCCAGTTCGATCCGGCGTTCCGCTTCTTCGACGACGCCACCGACCCGAGAGCCAAGGGCCTCGTCTTCGATGGGGAGGGAACTCCCAAGGGCCGTCTCGACCTGGTGAAGGATGGGGTGACGGCAGCACTCGCCCACGACCGCAGGACCGCCAAGAAGGCAGGCGTCGAATCCACCGGCCACGGCTTTCCCGGTTCAGAAACGGTCGGTCCCGTGCCGTTCAACCTGTTCGTCGGGGCGGGCGACGTCACCGAGGAGGACCTGATCGCAGGCGTCGAGCGGGGCATCTACGTCTCCGAGTTCAACTACTGCCGGGTCCTCGACCCCAAGACGCTCGTGGTCACGGGTCTCACCCGCAACGGGACCTTCATGATCGAGAACGGCGAGATCACCGGGGCGGTCTCCAACCTCCGCTTCACCCAGGGGTTCGTGGAGGCGCTGGCGCCCGGCAAGGTGCTCGGGGTCGGGAACAACGATCGCTTCGCCAACTCGGAGTTCGGGGCCGGGTTCGTGGTGGCCCCCTCGCTCGGCCTCGACTCGTTCCACTTCACCGGCGGCGCCGAGGGCTGATGCCCGATCCGGAAGAGCTGGTGGCGGCGGCACTGTTCGAGCACCGGGCCGCCGCAGACGAGGCCTGGGGACGGCTGGCCGAGGCCGACATCCCTGCCTCGGTGATCACCGAGCCGGGGATCATGGGAGCGCTTCGCTACGACGTGATGGTCCACCGCGAGAACCTGGACGAGGCCCAGAGGCTGATCGCGGACCTGATCATCTGACCTCCCCTTCCGTCGCTTCCGTCGCGCGTACTTAGGGTGACATCAGAGGTTCCTCTAAGTACGCGCGACCGGCTCTGAGGACCATGTCCAGGACCCGGCCGGGGTCGGCGCGCAGCATGGCATAGGTGAACCGCATCACCCGGTAGCCGTGGGCAGCAGCCAGGTTGTCTCGTTCCCGATCACGCTCGAAGTCCTCACGCTTGGTGTGATAGGTGCGGCTGTCGGCTTCGAGGACGAGGAGCCACTCGGCAATGAACGCATCGATGCGGTGGGGGAGTTCTTCCCACCAGTCCAGCCTGACCTGTCGCTCGATCGGGGGCACCCGGGGATCGTCCAGAGCCGCGAAGAGGAGTGATTCGGTCTCACTCTGGGTAGGGACATAGGCGGCGTCGAGGTCCTGAACCGCTTCCCGGAAGGCGCCTGTCCCTTTGAGCCGTGACCCCGCGATCCGGTCGAGGACGGCATACAGCTCGTCGATCGTTGTCAGATCGGTGACCAACGCGCGGTCGATGGCCCGGTGCAAGCGCCGCGGGAACGTCCGATGAGCGACGTCGAACAGGGTTTCGGCGACGGCGGTGACGGGGATGTTGTCGACGACGGTTGCGGCGATGAGCTCGAAGTCGGCACGTCGATGCACGATGGCCAGCCCGCTGCTCGGGCTGGCCGCGGCCGGGACCGAGACCTCCGGCTGGCCCGGTCGAAAGCCGGGAAGGTGGTGCAGCACGGCAGCTGTCCTCCCGGAGGCCATGGCCGAGGCACGCCCAAGCACGGCGGCCATGACCTGCCTCTGCCAGGTCGACTGGCTGGAGGCGAGCGCGTAGACCCGTCGCTCCAGTCTGATCCAGAGCCCAGCTCGCAGTCGGTGGCTTACCTGTCGCTTGGTCGCACCCAGCTCGACGAGCTGACGGTGGTTGAAGCACCCGTGCTGCTGTTTGGCGAGTCGGGCGAGCGAGCTATCGAGGTCGAGCACGCGTGCACCGTGCCAGAACACGGTGACCGTTCCTAGACCCCCTTGTCGCGCGTACTTGGGGTAACACCAGATGTTCCTCTAAGTACACGCGACGGGGAAAGGGGACGAACATAGAGGGCGCGCAACGGCCCGAGTCGCCTCGGGCCGTTTCGTTCGCGCTGACTGAGATCTATCTACGGCCGGTTAGACCGTTTCCTCAACCTCTTCTTCGTGGTCGTGGTCGTGATCATGCTCATGGTCGTGGTCGGCGATCTCCTCGCGGACCTTGTCCATGTCCAGGTCGTTGAGCTGACCGATGAGGTCGACGAGCACGTTCTCGGGCAGCGCTCCGGGCTGGGAGAACACGCCC
>CAYQZO010000349.1:0-2739 GCA_964421925.1 uncultured Acidimicrobiaceae bacterium | reverse complement strand
GAGGCTGCCGAGGAGGCCGAGGAGGCCGAACTCGAGGAGGGCGTGGTCGAGATCTCCAAGATCAGGGCCGCTACCGCCGAGCGCATGGTGGAGTCCAAGCGAACCTCGGCCCACGTGTGGACCTCGGTGGAGGCCGACTTCGAGCGGGTGGCCAAGGCCAGGGAGAAGTACGGCCCCGGGTTCAAGGTGACCGAGGGGTTCTCGCTCACCTACCTGCCCTTCATCGCCCGGGCCACCATCGACGCCCTCGGGGCGTACCCGGTGGTGAACAGCTCCTTCGACCAGGAGGCGGGAACCGCCACCTTCCACAAGGGCGTCGACCTCGGCATCGCCGTCGACCTCGACCAAGGCGGGCTGATCGTGCTCACCCTCCCCGGCGCCGACGAGACCAGCCTGCTCGGGCTGGCCAGAGACATCCGGGCGCTTGCGGTGCGGGCGCGGGACAGCCACCTCCACCCCGACGACCTATCCACCAGCACCTTCACCATCACCAACCCGGGCCCGTTCGGCTCGTTCATGAGCGCCCCGATCATCAACCAGCCCAACGTGGCCATCCTGTCCACCGACACCGTGGTGAAGCGGCCCACCGTGGTCAGCCTCGACGACGGCACCGACACCGTGGCCATCCGCCACATCGGCTACCTGGGCCTGACCTGGGACCACCGGGCCTTCGACGGGTCGACGGCGGTGCTGTTCCTGAGGCGGATCAAGGAGAACCTGCAGGCCTGGGACTGGGAGCAAGAGCTGGGATGACGCTCCGCGTCCGCTGGCTGGGGCGGGTCGAGTACGACGAGGCCTGGGACCTGCAACGCGCCTTCTGGGAGGGCCGCACCGAGGGCCGCTCCGCCGACGACTACCTGCTCCTCCTCGAGCACCCCCACACCTACACGCTCGGCCGCAACGGCGACGGCTCCAACCTGTGCGTCTCGCACAGCGATCTCGCCGGCATCGGCGCACGCCTCGTCGAGGTCGACCGGGGCGGTGACATCACCTACCACGGACCCGGCCAGCTGGTGGGATACCCGATCGTGGCCGTCCCCAAGCTGCGCAACGGCTGGGACATGGTGGGCCACCTGCGCCGCATCGAGGCCATGCTCATCGCAACCCTCGGTGACCTCGGCATCGAGGCCTGGGCCGAGCAGGGCCTGACCGGGGTGTGGACGGATGCCGGCAAGATCGCCGCCATCGGGATTCGGGTGAGCCGGGGGGTGTCCATGCACGGCTTCGCCCTCAATGTGGACCCCGACCTCGGTTACTTCGAGCACATCGTCCCCTGTGGCATCGCCGACCGGCCCGTGACTTCCATCCGGCAGCTGCTCGGGGCGCCGGTGCCGATGGAGCGCGTCGTCGAAGCGCTGCTCGGTCATGCCGCAGACGCCTTCGGCGCCGACCAGCTCGAGACGCAGCTGGGCGCCTTCCGGCCCCGCGACCGCTCCGGCTCCTACGACGTCGACGCCATGGTGGCGGCCGGCGCCTTCTCCGCGTCCCGCCGCGACGAGACCCCGATCCTGATCAACGGGCTCCTCCCCGGAGAGCCGAAGCGCCCGGAGTGGATGAGAGTGCGGGCCAACCTGAGCACCGAGGGTTACCGCGATCTGAAGAAGCTGATGCGCGGCCTTGAGCTGAACACGGTGTGTGAGGAGGCGGGCTGCCCCAACATCTACGAGTGCTGGGAGGCGGGCACCGCCACCTTGATGCTGCTCGGCGACGTGTGCACCCGGGCCTGCGCCTTCTGCGACGTCACCACCGGCAAGCCGGGTGAGGTCGATCTCGACGAGCCCGAGCGTGCCGCCCGTGCCGTCGAGGCCATGGGGCTGCGCCACGTGGTGCTCACCTCGGTGAACCGCGACGACCTTCCCGACGGCGGATCGGCCATCTTCGCCGAGACCATTCGCAGTATCCGGGACCGGGTACCCCGTTGCGCCGTCGAGGTGCTGATCCCCGACTTCAAGGGAGACCTCGACGCGCTGGAAACCGTCGTCGGGGAGAAGCCCGAGGTGCTCAACCACAACACGGAGACCGTGCTCCGTCTGCAGCGGGACATCCGCACCGCGGCCAACTACGCCCGCTCCCTGGCGCTGCTGGCCCGGGCCGGGTGGCTCAACCCCGCTGCGGTGGTGAAGTCCGGGCTCATCGTGGGGATGGGCGAGACGGAGGACGAGGTGCGCGGTGCCCTCGCCGACCTGCGTGCTGTCGGCGTCGACCTGGTGACGATCGGCCAGTACCTCCGGCCGACGGCTCGCCACCGGCCCATCCATCGCTATGTGCATCCCGACGAGTTCGTCCGTTACAGGCGGCATGGTGAGGCGCTCGGCATCAGCCACGTCGAGTCCGGCCCGCTGGTGCGGTCCTCGTACCACGCCGGCGAGTCGTTGGCGCAGGCCACGTGAGGATCGCCGCCGCCCAGAAGGCGATGGCCGGCCGTGGCGTCGATGCCATGGTGCTCACCATCGGCTCCGACCTGCCCTACCTCACCGGCTACCGGGCGATGGAGAACGAGCGCATCACCGCCCTGGTGCTCCCTGTGGATGGTGATCCGACGCTGGTGGTGCCGGTGCTCGAGGCGGCGCGGGTCAATTCGGACATCGAGATCCGGGCATGGGAGGAGACCGAGGACCCGCTCGCCATCATCGCCGGGTTGATCGGTGGTGTCGAGACCGTTGCAGTCGGCAGCCAGACCTGGTCACGGTTTCTCATCGGTTTCCACGAGCGGGCCCCCGAGGCGTCCTACGAGGACGC
>CAYQZO010000348.1:0-2743 GCA_964421925.1 uncultured Acidimicrobiaceae bacterium | reverse complement strand
CGTGATCCTCGACGAGCTGCAGGAGGCGGTGGCACAGCGGCGTCCTGTGGTGCTGGCCACGGTGGTTGCCACCCGGCGCTCGGTCCCACGCCACGCCGGCACCAAGATGCTGGTGTTCCCCGGCGGCGACCAATCGGGGACGGTGGGCGGCGGCGAGCTAGAGGCCCGCGTCATCGAGGACGCCCTCGAGGTGCTCGCCACCGGGCGCACCCGGCTGGAGGCCTATTCCCTCGTCGACCCCGACCGGGGCGACCCTGGGGTCTGTGGAGGCGAGGTGACCGTCTACCTTGAGCCGTACATGCCCGCCCACACCGTGTACGTCGTCGGCACCGGCCACGTCGGCGCCGCCGTCGTCGACCTGGCCCACTGGCTGGGCTATCACACCGTGGCCACCGACGACCGGGCCGACCGCCTGAGCAAGGACGTCGTCCCCAACGCCGACGAGACGGTTGCCGGCACCGTCGCCGAGGCCCTGGAAGCGGTCCCGGTCACCGAGGACACTTCGATCGTGGTGGTGTCGCGCAGCGTGGAGCACGACGTGGAAGCCATCCCGCTGCTCTTGGCCACCCCCGCTCGTTACATCGGGGTCATGGGGTCGCAGCGCCGGTGGAACACGACGCGGGAGCAGCTCATCGAGTCCGGGGTGGATGCGACAGACCTGGAGCGGATCCACGTCCCGGTGGGCATCGAGATCGGGGCCGAGACGCTGGAGGAGATCGCGGTGTCGATCCTCTCCGAAATCATCAGGGAGAACCGGTCCTCGGGCTGATGGACGAGCTCGTCGTTGTGCGCGGCGGGGGTGACCTTGGCACCGGCGTGGCCTGGACCCTGCACCGGGCGGGCTTCCCGGTGATCGTCACCGAGACCGCCCGACCGCTCACCGTGCGCCGCACCGTCGCCTTCTCCACCGCGGTCACCGATGGTGCGATCACCGTGGATGGCGTCGCGGCGGTGCTGGACGCCGCGGCCACCACGGAACGGGTGGCAGTAGTCGTGAGCGAGGGCATCCCGGACCTCGATCCATCCGTCGTCGTCGATGCCCGTATGGCCAAGGAGCCGCAGGACACGAGCCTCGACGACGCGCCGCTCGTCATCGGCCTCGGCCCCGGCTTCACCGCCGGAGTCGACGCCCATGCCGTCATCGAGACCAATCGCGGTCCCGGCCTGGGCCGGGTCATCTGGGAGGGCTCCGCCGAGGGCGACACCGGCGTCCCCGCCGAGATCGGGGGCGAGTCCGCCCGCCGCGTGCTCCGGGCCCCGTCCGACGGTGAGGTCGCCTGGGATGCGGCAATCGGAGACCGGGTCACCGCCGGCCAGGTCCTCGGCAACGTCCACGGGTTGCCCGTTTCTGCCACGATTACCGGTGTGATTCGTGGCCTGATCGCTCCCGGACCGGTGTCGGTGGGGCTCAAGATCGGCGACATCGACCCGCGCGATGACCCCGAGCTGTGTTATCACATATCCGACAAGTCGCACGCCATCGGCGAAGGAGCACTCGAGGCGGTGATGACATGGATCGACCGGTGACCGACACCTGGGCGGCTCGGATGGGCCTGGCCGATCGCGAGCTGATCGCCTTCGTCGGCGCCGGCGGGAAGACCACCCTCATGGCCGCCGTCGCCCACGAGCTCGCCGACGCCGGTCGCAACGTCGTCGTCACCACGACCACCCAGATGGCGATCGATGAGCTGGAGCCGCCGGTCGTGTCGTCTCTATCCGTTCTCATGGAGAACCTGGGCCGGAGCCACCTCCTGTACTGGGCGGTGCCCGGCTCGGAGGACAAGGCGACCGGCCCGACGCCCGAAGAGGTGAATGCCTTGTTCACCCAGGCACCGGTGGACTACGTGCTCGTTGAGGCCGACGGAGCCTCCGGGAAGCCGATCAAGGCACCGGCCGTCCACGAGCCCGTGATCCCCGGCCAATCGACCATCGTCGTCGTGGTCGTCGGTGTCGACGCCATCGGGCAGACCATCACCTCTGCCGCCCACCGCCCCGAGCGCCTGGCCCAGCTGTTGGACAAGCCGCTCACCCACGAGCTGCGTGCTGAGGACGTCGCCGCTGTGATCACGAGCGCCTCGGGCGGGTTGAAGAACGTGCCGGCGCGCGCCCGGGTCATCCTTGCCCTGAGCAGGGTCGGTCCCGAAGACGTCGATCTCGCCACCGAGCTCGCCGCCATGGTCTCCACCAACCCCGACGTGGCCAGAGCGGTGGTGGTCCCCAGGGCGTAACGCCACCCGCGCGATCCGGGTCTGTCCCTGGTGACAGCGGATGTGGGGAGGCACCATGCTGTTCGACTACTTCGACGACCTGAACTGGTTCGCGGTGATCGTTGCCACGCTCGCCTACTTCGCCATCGGCTTCGCCTGGTACCACGACGCCGTCTTCGGCAAGCAGTACCGGGCGGCAACCGGGCAGGATGAGGCTGCCGCACCCGACCCGGTTGCGATCGTGGTCAACCTCGTGGCCTGGTTCGTGGCGGCGTTGGCGCTCGCCCTGGTCGCCAAGGGGATCGGGGCGGACACCTGGGACGACGGGCTCGTGCTCGGGCTCGTGGCCGGGATCGGGTTCGTCCTGACGCACGTGGTCTCGGACATCCTCTACACCAAGCGCCCGACGTCGCTGCTCTGGATCCTCGGGGCGTACAACGTCATCGGCTTCGCCGTGATGGGGATCATCCTCGGCGCCTTGACCTGAGGCGAAGCGAAGCTGAGCCGGGGCCCGAGCGGCCCGCCGCCGAAGGCGG
>CAYQZO010000347.1:1419-2743 GCA_964421925.1 uncultured Acidimicrobiaceae bacterium | reverse complement strand
CCAGGGACCTCATCCTTATCAGGGATGCGCTCTAACCAGGCTGAGCTACAGGCCCTGACCGGTAGTCAAGGGAACGGAAGTGTATCGGCATCGAAGCCTGTAACGGAATCGCGCCCCGCTCTCGGAAATACCTTGACTTCAACCTAGGTTGAGGCAGTACGTTCCCATCGACGGTGATCGATACGACATGACCCACATCCTCGGCATCTCCGGCAGCCTGCGACGGCACTCGCACAACACGGCGTTGCTGCGCGCCGCCCTTTCCGATCTCCCCGACGGCGTCACCGCCGAGATCGTCACCCTGGAAGACATCCCGATGTACAACTGGGACGACGAGCACGAGCACGGCTACCCCCCCGAGGTGGTCGAATTGCGCGACAAGGTGGCCGACGCCGACGCCATCCTGTTTGCTACGCCCGAGTACAACCAATCGATCACGCCTTCCCTGAAGAACGCCATCGACTGGCTCTCCCGGGGGCGGCACTCGCCACTGGACGACAAGCCGATGGCGATCATCGGTGCCGCCGGGGGCGGGGGGAGCCGCTTAGCCCAGCGCCATCTCCGCGACATCCTCAGCGGGGCCCGACCGCGCATCCTCGCCGAACCGGAGGTGATGGTCACCCGAGCGGCACGGGTCTTCGACGAGTGCACGCTCAGTGACGACGCGGTCCGCACCGACCTGCGCGAGGTGATGGAGGGATTGACCGCACTCGCCGCGCACAACGAGATTCGGCCCCAAACCCACGGCTCGGTGGTGATCCTCGGGCCCGACGCACGGACGGCCGACCTCATGGCACGGCACGCCGCCGAGCACGGCTACCGGACGCTGGAGACCGTCACCGCGCTCGACGCGATCCGGGTTCTCACCGAGCGGACGATCGCCGCGGTGGTGATGGACGCTTCGATGCAGGACGCCGCGGATCTCCGAGCCGCCCTGGTCGAGCACCACCCAGGTGCCCCGCTGATCACCGTGGATGACGCTCGCCTGGCCGGTGCGGCACTCGACCTGGATCTGCGCGCCGGGCTAGTCACTCGGTAGCATCCCCTCGGACCACGGGGGATGACTCCATGCATGATTGGGTGATGCTCGGCCATGTGCTGTTCGCCATTATTTGGATGGGGGGCGGCGCCTATGCGGAGGCCCTGACCGCCAACGCCAAGCGGCGCAAGGACCCGATCGCCCTCGGGGTGTTGTTCCGGGACACCGCCGCCATGAATCAGCGCATCTTCGTGTTCTCCGGCTTCATGGTCCTTCTCTTCGGCCTATGGCTCCTGTTCGAGACCAGCTACGACCTGAAGGATGCATGGGTGGCCTTCGCCATCC
>CAYQZO010000347.1:0-1409 GCA_964421925.1 uncultured Acidimicrobiaceae bacterium | reverse complement strand
CGCCGTGGGCATCGCGGTGACCATGGATCTGATCTGGACCGCGCCCCGTATTCGGGACGGCCTGGCCCTCATCGACGAGCGGGGACCGGGCGACGCCGACGCCCGGGCGGTGATCGATCAGGTGATCAACGCCGGACACGTGCGCATGGGCATTCTTCTGTTCGTGTTGCTGTTGATGGTGTTCAAGCCGGTGCTGTGAGAGCACCGGTACCATTCGGGACCGCGGGGACGTAGCTCAGCTGGGAGAGCGCCTGGTTTGCAACCAGGAGGTCGTCGGTTCGAGTCCGATCGTCTCCACCGGGCCGGGTTCCTTTCGTCGCACGTACTTAGGGGTACATGCGAGGTCACCCTAAGTACACGCGACGATGTTCGGTACGATGCATCGGAGCGTCACCAGGAGCACGCATGAACCAGGCCGTGATCGTCGATGCGGTACGAACCCCGATGGGGAGGCGCAACGGAGCGCTCAAGGGCTGGCACCCCGCCGATCTGGCCGCAGAAACCCTGCGCGCCCTTGCCGAGCGCAACAGCCTCGACCCGGCCGTGGTCGACGATGTGATCATGGGCTGCGTCTCCCAGGTTGGGGAGCAGACCTACAACATCGGCCGCAACGCGGTGCTCGGCGCCGGCTGGCCCGAGTCGGTGCCCGGTGTCACCATCGACCGCCAGTGCGGATCCAGCCAGCAGGCCGCGCACTTCGCCGCCCAGGGGATCATGGCGGGCGTTTGTGACATCGCGGTGGCTGCCGGCGTGGAGTCCATGACCAGGGTGCCGATGGGCATCAGCTTCTCCCAAGGTCCGGGCAAGCCGTTCGGGGAGAAGATGCGGTCCCGCTACCACGACAGCCTGGTGCCCCAGGGAATGTCGGCCGAGATGATCGCCGAGCGCTGGGAGCTGTCGCGTGAGCGGCTCGACGCCATCTCCTACGACTCGCACATGCGAGCTGCGGCGGCAACCGACGAAGGACGCTTCAAGGACCAGGTCATTCCCATCGAGGTCGTCGAGGACGGCACCCACCGCACCCTCCTCGAGGACGAGGGCATCCGCCGGGACACCACCCCGCAGGCCCTCGCCGCCCTCGGCCCGGCCTTCCAGGAGGACGGAGTGGTCACCGCGGGGAACTCGTCCCAGATCACCGACGGCGCCGCAGCGGTGCTGATCATGAGCGAGGCCAAGGCGAAGGAGCTCGGACTCGAGCCCAGGGCCCGCTTCGTCGCCTTCTCGGTCGTGGGCACCGACCCGGTGTCGATGCTCACCGGTCCGGTGCCGGCCACCGAGAAGGTGCTCGCCGCCGCCGGGCTCGGCATCGATGACATCGGGCTCTTCGAAGTCAACGAGGCGTTCGCATCCGTGGTGGCCATGTGGCTCGAGGAAACCGGCTCCGACTGGGCCAAGACCAACGTCAACGG
>CAYQZO010000346.1:0-2748 GCA_964421925.1 uncultured Acidimicrobiaceae bacterium | reverse complement strand
CGTTCCCATCAGGAGCGGCGCGGCGCCCACCACCCGCGTCCCATCTTCCACAACTGCTCGGGCAAACACGCCGGGATGCTGGCGGCGTGCATCGCCGCCGGGTGGCCGATCGAGTCCTACCTGGATCCTGGTCATCCCCTCCAGCAGCGGATCGTCTCGCTGATCGGTGAGGTCACCGGCGTCACTCCCACCCCGGTCGGCGTCGACGGCTGTGGCGCCCCCACCTTGAGGGGCTCGGTGCGCGGCCTGGCCACCGCGTTCTCCGCCCTCACCACCGATCCCCGGTACGCCAGCGTCAACGACGCGGTCAGCCGTTTCCCCGCGCTCGTCGCCGACAACGAGCGACCCGACGGCGTGCTCGCCCGTTGGTGGGGCGGTCCGGTCAAAGGAGGCGCCGCCGGCACCATCGGACTCGGCCGGCACGGCGTGGGGATCGCCGCCAAGGCGCGATCGGGGTGGTCGCAAGCCGCCATCGCCGCCGCCATCGCCGCCGCCGACGAGCTCGGGATGATCCCGGACGCCATGCGGGAGGCGCTCGCCACCGTGGCCGCTCCGGTTCAGTTCGGTGGTGGGCGGGTGGTGGGTGCGCTCACCCCGGCATGAGCGAGGCGTGGAGCGAAGCAGCGTTTGCCCACGAGCCCGTCGCCCCCGCCGTCGGCCCGTTCCCGCATCGGCGATTCCTGGAGACGTGGTGGGACCATCACGGCGCCGGGAGTGATCTCAAGATCGTCACCACACCCCACGGGACCCTCCCGCTGCGAGTCGTCGATGGTGCCGTCGAGTTCTGCGGGAACCACGACCTGACCGACTACCACAGCCCGCTCGGCGACGTCGCCGGCCCGCTGGCTGCGGCGGCCGAGGCCTTGTCGGGACGGCCCTTCTCGCTGGACAGCCTCCCCGCCGAAGCCGCCTCGCCACTGCTTTCGGCGCTGCGCAACGGTGGGCACGATGTCGCCAAGTACGACGACACCCTCACCGCGGTGGTCGATTTGAAGGACGGCGACTGGCTTGGCCGGTTACCGAAGAAGCAACGCCACGAGATCCGGCGCAAGCAGCGACGCTTCACCGACCAGCTCGGACCGTGGCGGCTCGAACGTCGCCACGACCCGGACGCGGTTCGCCTGTTCGCCGACCTGCATCGCGACGCGCCTGGGGCCAAGGGTCGATTCATGTCGCCACAACAGGAGGCGTTCTTCGCCGACCTGGTCGCTCGCACCGAAGCAAGCGTCGAGGTGCTGACGGCCGAGGAGAGACCCGTCGCCGCCGCCTTCGGCTGGGTCCGCCCCGACGGGTACTACCTGTACAACTCGGGGTACGCCACAGATGCACGAGAAGCGTCACCCGGCATCGTGCTGCTGGCCGCGCTCATCGACGAGCTTGTCGCAGCCGGCGTTCCCCGCCTCGACCTGCTCAAGGGCGACGAGGCCTATAAGTTCCAGCTCGGTGCCACCCGGCGCCCCCTGTACCGGCTGGAAGGACGATTCTCGTGATCCGTGAGGTCGCCTATCTGGCGATGCACTCCTCCCCGCTCGAGCAGCCCGGCGTCGGTAATGCCGGAGGCATGAACGTGTACGTGGACGAGCTCGCCAGGACGATGGCGGGGCGCGGCATCGATTGCGTCGTGTTCACCAGGCGCACCCATCTCGGTCAGCCGGTCGCGGTTCAGCCGCAGCCCGGATACCGGGTGGTGCACGTCGATGCCGGGCCCACCCATTCGCTGCGGATCGGTGACCAGGCCGGGCTCGTTGGTTCCTTTGCCGACGGGACGGTGGCGTGGGCCCTCAGCGAAGGGGCAGCGTTCGACATCATCCACTCTCACTACTGGCTCGGGGGCTGGGCGGGCGTACAAGTGAAAGAGGCGCTTGGCGCTCCGCTGGTCAACTCGTTCCACACCCTCGGGCGGGTCAAGGACGCGGCCCATACCGGCGACGAGCCGTGGTCGCACCCGATCCGGCTTCGCACCGAGGAGGAGGTCATGGCGCAGTCCGACTGCGTTGTGGCGGCCACCGCCTACGAGTTCGACGACCTGCTCGAGCACTACGGAGCAACGCCCGAGCAGCTCAGGGTGTCACCGCCCGGCGTCGACCACCGGGTGTTCAGCCCCGGTGATCGGAGAGCAGCCCGAGACGCCCTCGGCCTCGGGGATGAGCCGGTGGTGCTCTTCGTGGGGCGGATCCAGCGGCACAAGGGGATCGATACCGCCGTGCACGCGGTCGCCGATCTGGCGCCTGCGACCCTCCTGATCGTGGGCGGCCCGAGCGGCGATGACGGCCGATCCGAACTCGCCTATCTGATCGACTTGACCCAGCGGCTCGGGCTTGGCGATCGGGTCCGCTTCGTGCCCCCCGTCCCCCACGACCGGCTCGTCGCGTTCTACCGCGCCGCCGACGTTCTGGTGATGCCGTCGCGATCGGAGTCCTTCGGGCTGGTCGCCGTCGAGGCCCAGGCGTGCGGGCTGCCCGTGGTGGCGTCGCGGGTCGGCGGGCTCGCCTCGACGGTCGCCGACGCCGAGTCCGGACTGCTCGTCGACGGACACGATCCGGCATCGTTCGGCGCCGCCCTCGCCGCCATCCTCGATCATCCCGAGTTCAGGGAGCGCTTGTCCCGCGGCGCGGTCCACTACGCCTCGGGCTATTCGTGGGACCGTACCGCCGACCGCTTGCTCGAGGTCTACCGCGAACTCGAGTAGAGGTAGCCCGCCCTATGGATCAAGGAGATGGCCCAAGTTACCCTTGCAACCGGTCCCCG
>CAYQZO010000345.1:0-2763 GCA_964421925.1 uncultured Acidimicrobiaceae bacterium | reverse complement strand
GTTTCCCACACGATCATGGATCCTGCTGGGTGCAGATCGACGGTGAAGGTGACGCTCCAGTTTCCGTCGCTGTCGGCTTGGGTGCCTTGCCAGCATTCGGGAGTCGAGTCGGTGCAGTCGTAGCCTTCGAACAACCCGATGTTGATGTTCCCGTACGGGTCGGCGATCCCGGCAACTGTCTCGGTGTCGAAGTCGACGTTGGTGACTTGCAGTGCGGTGACCCGGCTGATCAGGGTGGTGGTGCCGTCGCTGACGGTCACGTAGTCGCCAGCCACGATGTCGTAGTTGTCGAAGTGGCCCAGGCCGTCGTCCCAGTAGGTGCCGAAGTTGCCGTCGGTGCCGGTGGTCAACCCGAAGCTGTGCACCCCGTTGTTGGGGTCGTCGTCGTGGTCGAAGGTGACCGTCACCGGGGTGTCTGCGGGCCAGTTGTGACCTTCGATCCCGTCACCGGACGATTCAGCAGGAACCCCCACCCCAGCATCCACGGAATACGATCCGGGCGACAGCTCATAGGAAACACGCGTCGAGTCCCCATCGCCGTCGTCGATGGCGGCGTACCCGGTGTCCCCGGCCTGCAGATCGATACCTTCGGTTGACAGGTCGGCAATCCACGACCCACCTTCGATGAGAACTTGCACTTCTCCGTCGGGGCCGGCGAGCACGGTCTTCCCATTCGGTCCCGTTCCAGAGATCGTGTCACTCGAGATGTCGATGGATGTGATCGCCAGATCTTCAACGACGAGAGACTTCGTTTGTCCGCCACCGGCGGGCGCGTTGCTTGCCGTGATCGTCTCACCCGGCGCAACGTTGAAGTCGTAGAGGTCCCACTGGTTCGGGCTGGACGGATCGCCCGGTGTGACAAACCGCTCTTGTCCGTCGCTGACCGAAATGGTGATTTCGAGGCCGCCTGCCCAGCCGGTGGCGAAGGCATGGTTGTGGCTGATCTCGTACGTGAACGAGGGATCGAACGGATCCGGGTCGCAAGGCCCGAAATCACCGGTGCCGTCGGTCTGGGCGTACCAGGTCACGTCGATCGGTTCACCGCCGTCGCCTACCTGGTCGATCTTCATCGCGCCGTAGAAGCCGGTCACCGGGTTGTAGAAGAGGGCGTAGCGTTGCTTGTAGTAGGCCCCGGGCTCGTAGAAGAGGTCACCGCCGCTTCCGTAGCTGAGAGCCGACGCATCCCGAATCGCACAGAGGTCGGTCTCGGCCACCGGTGGCCCTTCCGCCATCAGTGTTGGCGCGAATCCATGGAGATACGCTCGGTTGGCGGCGCCAGACGTTGCCCACCAGGCCTCCAGACCGGTGTCGACCGAGAGGTGATCGTCGAAGTGGAAGATCCCAGTGGTCCATCCGACGACGGTTCCCTCGACGACCGTCGAGGTTGAAGCGACTCCTGGAACGGCTACCAGCGTGGCCGCAAGTAGCCCGACCGCAGCGAGCAGGAGCGAGTAGCGTTGAGATTGGCGACGGCGCAGCATGTGAGTCTCCTTGGACGCATTACTGCCGGGCCGATTCGCCGCCGCGGAGACGCTCTATGGAATGGGGACGTCTCCGCGCGCGAACGGCTGGTCCGGCTCGGCTTTGATGCAGGAAGGTCGACTGGGGTGGCGGTGAGTCTCCTCGGAGTACACCCCCTGCCAACAAGATGACCCTCCCTTCACGCCAAGTCGACCACGCAACGTGCGGACCGTCTAGGGCAGAACGACCTTCGAAGATCGAATCGGTGGATGCCGATACGGTTCACGCGAGTCGCGTGTGTGGTTGACCCCCGCCATGCGCAGGTCTTAGGCACGAACGACGGGAAGGACTAGCGGAACGCCTTTCCGGACCCGGCGTGGTCGCGCAGGATCTGGGCCGGGGCGAACCGGTTCCCGTGGCGTTCGGCGAGGGCGTCGAGGCGTTCCACGATCTTGTTGGCGCCCTCGGCGTCGACCCACCAGAACGGCCCGCCCCGGAACGGCGGGAAGCCGAGGCCCATCACCGCTCCGATGTCGCCGTCGAGCGCCGACTGCAGGATCCCGTCCTGGAGACACAGTGCGGCCTCGTTGACCATGGCGAGCGAGATCCGCTCCTGGATCTGGGCTTGGGGGATCGTGCGTCGCGGCCCGAGCCCGATGGCGCGGTACACGGTGTCGTCGACGCCGCCGCGTTTGCCCTTCTCGTCATAGGTGTAGAAGCCTCGCCGGTTCTTGCGTCCCTTGCGGTCGTCGCCGACCAGGCCCGCCATCGTCGTCGGCCCGGCCATGCGGTCGCCGAAGGCGTCGATCATCACTTCGCTGATGTGGGCGCCCACGTCGATGCCGACCTCGTCGGCGAGCAGGATGGGCCCCACCGGGAACCCCCACTGCACCATGGCCTTGTCGATGGCCTCCACCGAGGCCCCGTCCTCGAGGACGAAGAAGGCCTCGTTGAAGTAGGGGATGAGGATGCGGGTGGTGTAGAAGCCGGGGCCGTCCTTGACCACGATCACGGTCTTTCCCTGCTTCTTGCCGTAATCCACCGCGGTCGCCGTCGCCCAGTCGGCGGTGTCGTCGGTGACGATCACCTCGAGCAGCGGCATCTTCTCCACCGGGGAGAAGTAGTGCATGCCCAGCACGGCCTCCGGGCGCTTCGCCTTGGCCGCGATGTCGACGATGGGGATCGACGAGGTGTTGGAGGCGAACACGACGTCGTCGCCGACGATGCCCTCCACCTCGGCGAGCATTTCCCGCTTCAGCTTCAGATCCTCGAACACGGCCTCGATGACGATGTCGGTGGTGG
>CAYQZO010000344.1:0-2765 GCA_964421925.1 uncultured Acidimicrobiaceae bacterium | reverse complement strand
TTCCATATGGCATCCGGGGGGCTGACCACAGGCCAGACCCAGAGAGCTTCAAGTCTCCAGCATCCAGCATCCAGCCCGAAGGCTGCTTGCTGGTAGCTGGCAGCTGGTAGCTGGCAGCTTGTCTCATATTCCATCCTCCGAGAGCACCTCCTCGATGCCGGCGTAGTACTCGTCGGCTTCGGCGGCCACCGACGCCCAGGTGTCGGCATCCCAGATCTCGATGTGATCGGCCACGCCGACCACGCTGACGTTCTTGCCAAGTCCGGCATACTCCCGGAGCGGCTCCGGTACCTGGAGCCGCCCCTGGGAGTCGAGGTTCTGGTCCGCCGCCGAAGCGAAGAACGACCTCGAGTAGTTCCTGGCCCGCCGATCGGTTCTGGGTAGGGCATCCACCCGTGCCGCTTCCTGGTCCCACCGGTCCAGGTCGAAGACGTACAGGCATCGCTCCTGCCCCTTCGTGACCACGCAACCGTCGCTCAACGGTTCGCGGAACTTCTTGGGCATCACCACCCGACCCTTTTCGTCGAGTGCGTGGCTGTACTCCCCGAGAAACACGCGCCTGCGCCTCCATAACGCTGCGATCACCATCTCCCACGATCCCCCACTATGGCCCACATAGTCCCACCTGTCAACCCTATCGGCCCACCTGGACTCCACTTGACCCTTCTCTCTTGCGCCGTCGGCGGCCATATATGGCCTGTGGCCATGCAAGAACGGGAGGGGGTACGCTCCCGTGCGTGAAGGACCCGGTGGTGATCGTGGGTATGGGCGAGATGGGAGGAGTGTTCGCCCGCGCCTTCCTCACCGCCGGCCACCCGGTCTATCCCGTTGTGCGGGAGACCCCGATGGCCGAGCTGGCGGCGGAGATTCCGGAGCCCGCCGTTGTGATGATCACGGTCGGCGAAGATGACCTTGCCGGAGTCCTCGCCGAGCTCCCTCAGCCGTGGCGGAGCCGTGTCGGGCTGATTCAGAACGAGCTGCTCCCCCGGGATTGGGAAGCGCACGACATCGAGGATCCGACGGTGGCTGCGGTGTGGTTCGAGAAGAAGCCGGGAACGCCCGTCACCGTCATCATCCCAACACCTGTGGCGGGGCCGGCCGGTGGTCTGGTGGCCGGAGCGCTCGGCGCCATCGGGGTCGAAGCCACGACCATCCCCGGCGACGAGCTGATCGACGCGCTGGTGGCGAAGAACCTCTACATCCTCACCGCCAACATCGGCGGACTTCGCTCCCGGGGCACTGTGTCCGATCTGTGGCAGCAGCACCACGGGCTGGCCGCCGCCGTCGCCGGCGAGGTCCTCGACGTCCAGGAGTACCTGGTGGGCGCCCCGGTCGATCGGGAACGGGCACTCGGGACGATGGAAGAGGCCATCGCCGCCGAACCCGGCCACGGGGCGACCGGGCGCAGCGCTCCGAGGCGCCTGGAGCGGGCGCTCGCCCATGCCACGGCGGCAGGGCTCGACGTTCCCACGATGACGACGATCGCGAACGAGGCAGCCGGGTAGCCGGGCGGCTCAGTCGCTACAGTTCGGGCACGCTACCGGAGAGGATCATCGTGCACGTCATGGTCGCCACCGACGGCAGCCTCGACCCCGAGCAGACCGCTCGATTTGCGGAGCGCCTCGCCGGAGGCGACGGCAAGGTGACCGTCGTATCCGTCGTCGAGATCCCCCGACGCTTGCTCTCCGATCTGCGGGATGCGATGGGCCAGCGCCACGAGGCCGGGACCACCGAGGGAGATCAGTGGGTGGACACCCCGGCGGTGCCCGGAGAGAGCCCACGCAGCTGGCCGGGAGACGATGCCGTGATCAAGCGGTATCTCGACGACAAGTGCAGTCAGAACACCGGGCCCATCCTGGCCATTCTGCGGGACCACGGCATCGAAGCCAACGGCCTGGCCGCCGAGGCGGAACGGACCGCGCAGACCATCCTGGAGCACGTCGACAGCCACGAACCCGACGTGCTGGTCATCGGGTCGCACGGTCAGGGGGCGTTTGCCGGCCTCCTCGGGTCGGTGGGCACCAAGCTGGTGCGCCAATCCCCCGTGCCGGTCCTGCTGCTGCGGGACTAGGACGCGTACCCAGGGTTGACAGCGCCATATAGAAGCTCTCCAACCCTGGGTTCGAGTACTCAGTACTCACTACTCAGTACTTGAGATACGGCTCCCACTCGGCGTCCGGGGTGCCGCCGACCGCGGCGGCCACCCAGCTGTCGCGGGCCGGCGTCTTCGGGGCCCGTAGCAAGCTGAGCCCGGCCTCCTTCGGGGTCCGCCCGCCCTTGCGGGTGTTGCAGCGCCGGCACGCCGCCACCACATTGGACCAGGTGTGCTCCCCGCCCAGAGACCGGGGAACGACGTGGTCCAGGTTCTCAGCCTGGCGGCCGCAGTACTGACACGAATACCGATCGCGATGGAAGACCGTTCTCCGGTTCACCGGCACCCGCCTGGCATAGGGAACGGACACGAAGCGGCGAAGCTGCACCACCGAGGGCGAGTTGATGGAGAGATGCTCCGAGTGCCACACCATCCCGTTGGTCGCGACCACATCGGCGCGGCCGGCGAGGACGAGCACGAGCGCCCGCCGGACCGGTACCACCGACAGCGGCTCCAGGCTCGCGTTGAGCACCAATGCTCGTGCCATACGGAGTGCAAGATACCAGCGCGAGTCGGGAACACTGTGAGCCGCGTACTGAGTAATGAGTACCGAGTACTGACTACTGACTACTGCTGGGCGTCAGCCCAGCTCCAGGGCCATCCAGTGGCCATT
>CAYQZO010000343.1:0-2779 GCA_964421925.1 uncultured Acidimicrobiaceae bacterium | reverse complement strand
CTCCTCGAGGTGGCCGGCGGTATCCCGTACTTGATAACGGAAGGTGTCCGTCCCGTGGAAGTCGGGGTTGGGCTGGTATGTGACCGTCGCCCCGTTGGTGGCAGCCGTCCCGGAGGTGGGCCGGTCGACGCTGGTCACGGTGAGGACGGCCCCGTCCGGATCGCCATCGTTGTCAAGCACCGAGATGGTGGTGGAGCCATCCTCTTCGACGTCCGCCGTGTCGTTGATGGGAGACCATCCGAAGCCGGCGAGATCGACGTTGGTCGCTCCCGCCCCGGTGTGCTCCACGGCAAGGGTGGCACGGCGAGCTCCCATGCCGCTGGGAGCGAACACGACCGGGCGGACCAGGCTGCGTCCGTGTCCGATAGCCCCCTCGATCCCAACCGCGGTGAAGTCGGAGTGGCCGGTGACCTCGGCGCCCAGGACAACGACGGTTGGGTCGACCAGCGGATCGCCGGTGGGTGCGAGATGCAGGTCGGTGTTGCCCTGGGTGCCAAGGAGCAACGGCCCCAGGTCGAGGGCGGCGTCGGCGGCCAGCCGGTTGCCCTCTGACTCGGCGATGTCAACGATCTCGATGGCATTCACCCACGGATTCCCGCTGGCGCCGGACACCACCACCGAAAGCGTCGAGGCCTCGGTGTCGACGGTGATGGGCACCATCAGGCCGGACTCGGTGCCGGCCGCTACCGCCACGTCCAGGCCCTGGCGGCGGAGAACACCGTCGATCGAGATGTCGAGTGCCGGCTGCTGGGTAGACAATGCTGCGAAGTACAGCCGCACTTCGTACGCGCCCGGCTCGACGGGGAACTCGTAGCCGAGCTCACCTCCGGCACCGGTGCGCTGCGAGTGGAACAGGTCCTCCGAGTACGTCAACGGAAGGGACGGATGGTCGGTAGCGACGCTTACCGATGCGTCCGGGACCGCAACCGCTCCGCTGGTGATGAGATAGCCGCCGTCCCCGACCCATGCCGGGGTGTCGGGCAAGGAAGGACCGCCGGCGTTGATGCGGAGCACGCGTGCCCCGGCGCCGGAAAGGGGGAGCATCAGCTCCTGGTTGGCGCCGTTGTGGTGGATCACCAGCGTGGCCTCTTTGCGCCCGGTTCCGTCCGGCGAGAAGAGAACCCGAATGGAGACATCCTCGCCAAACGAGATGGTCAGGTCATCGCCGCCCTCGATCGAGAACAGGTCGGCGTCCTTGCCGATGATCTCGATGGACTCGATCGAGATCATTCGGCTTCCCGGGGTTCCCTCGTTGGAGAGGCGCACCGGCATCGAAACATGGCCACCGACCACGACACCACCGAAGGAGACATCTCTTGGAACGGCGCCCAGCGAGGCCGGCGGCGCCGCCACCGTCGTCAGCGTGATCGCGATCAACATGGGCACGACGGCGAACTGCACAGCCTTGGCCCATCCGGGGAGCGACGACCAGCCCTCGACGGCGGCGGCGGGCAACGATTTGGGAGTGGGTCCAGAGCGAACCGCGGTGAACCGCGCCGCCCAGAACAACAGCGAGTAGATGAGCGCAACGAGGAAGGCCAGGGTGATGGCGGCGACGATCGCCTGGCCCCCGGCGGGAAGGTTGACCCAGAACTCGAGCAGCCCGTCCCACCAGTTGAGCTCCGGGTTGGTGGCCTGGCCGACGACTAGCGGCATCGGGCACCCCGATAGGGAGTGCCGATCGGATCAGGTTGTGATGCCACCGCCAGGCCCCCTACGTCATTGCCACCGACAGACAACGGTCCACTCCCCCAGCCGAATCTAATGCAGGGGCGCGAGCTGGCCAAGACCGAGCATCAAGGCCCGCGATACCCCGACCGCAACCGCCGGGCGCGCTCCTCCCAGCGCATGCCGGTCTGCATCTTGCGGGTGAAGAACGGCATCCCGTCGCTCTTCTGCACCGGGACCCGGTGCAAGAGGTACGGGTCGGTATCCGCTGTGACCGGGTCACCACCTCCGAGCACCGCACTGCGATACCAGGTGCGGACGAGCGAATCTGCCCGGCCGTCCCAATAGCCCTTGGGGTATGCGAAGTGGGCGGGTTCGACGCCGCACCGTTGCGCGATGAGGGCATTGGATCGATCGAGCTCGGCTGCGATCTCGCTGCTGCTCACACCGCGTAGGTCCAGGTGGGTGTGGGTGTGAGCCCCCAGCGTCATGAGACCCGACTCGAGCATGTCGTTGACCTGTGCCCAAGTGAGGGGTTCGGCCATCCCACCGGGGGTGAGAGCGCGTCCGGTTTCGACGGGATCCGTGGTCAGGTAGAGGGTGAACGGGATCCCCTCCGCGTGCAGGATCGGGTAGGCCACCTCGTAGAGGTCCCGGTACCCGTCATCGAACGTGAGCGAGAACAGGTGGTGTGCCTCGGGTTCGCCGCGGCGGGCCAGCGCCGTCTCCAGGTCGACGAGGTCGCCGTTCGCGTGGAGCCAGTCCAGCTGACGGCGGAACAGCTCCTCAGACGTCTCCATCTGCCGACCCAGATCGACCCCCACCTGGTGGTAGATGAGCAGACGCGGTCCCGGGCGGGTGTCTGCGAACAGATCGGCGGCGGCGAACAGGCCTTTGGCGGCCGTGACCACAGCGGGAGTCACGCCCGGCTCCGGGGGTGGCGTCGGACCCGGGGAGGCAGAGCCGTCGAGGCCGACGGCGACGAGGTCCACGGCTCCCTCGTCGAGCACCTCGGTTTGGGCCGGCTCGGCTGACTCGACGAGCTCGGGCTCGGCGGAGAATGGCTGGCGGGGCTCGGCCCTCACCCTCCACTCGGTGAGACGCGTCGCGA
>CAYQZO010000342.1:0-2791 GCA_964421925.1 uncultured Acidimicrobiaceae bacterium | reverse complement strand
CACTGGGACTGGGTCTGCGAGCGGATCCCGGCATCCGCACAGCGAACGCTGGTCGCGGAGACCGACGGGGTGCTGCGGCTGGCCAATCGGCACCTGGCCGCCCCCCGCACCGGCGTGCTGGCGTAGGCTCAACCTGGCCGCGCCGGGGGGTTGCTCATGAGCGCCGACGAAGTCATCATCGAGAACCGCCGCTTCGACGCCGGCGACAACGAGGACCTGATCGACATCTCCCGCCGGTTCGCCGCCGCCTTCGGCTACACCGCCGAGCTCACCGTCGACCCGCAGCTCGCCGAGCTGCTGCGGGTCCGGGTCTCCCAGATCAACAACTGCACCTACTGCTTGAACCTGCACTTCGAGGTCGCCCGCGGCCTCGACATCCCGCGGGCGAAGATCGACACCGTGAGCGCGTGGTGGGAGACCGCGCTGTTCTCACCCGCCGAGCAAGCCGCCCTCTCCTATACCGAGGCCTTGACCCGGATCTCCGACACCACGGTCGCCGACCGGTTCCAGGCTTACCACGACGGGCTGAGCGAGCACTTCGATCCCGCTCAGGTGATCGAGATCGCCGCCATCGTGATCAACATGAACGTGTGGACCCGGCTCAAGCTGGCCGAGGGGGCGACGCCGTCCACCGAGCCGTGAAGGGAGGGCATGTGGCACGCTACGTGGAGCTGCGACGGCACCCCCACAACGACGGCGACGTCCTCACCCCAGAGGGGATCGAGGCTGCGCTCGCCCTGGGAGCTTCGCTTGCCGGCGGCTACCAGGTCGTGGTGTCCTCGGGGGCACAGCGCGCCACCCAGACCGCGGCGTGCATCATCGCCGGCCTCGGCGAGCCGGTCCCCGGAGGGGTGGTGGTCGAACCCGGTATCCGCTCCAACCTGGAGGACGAGTGGAGGGCCGCCTACCGGGCCGCCGGCTCTGGCGACCTCCATGCCCTGCTCGCAGCCGACCCCGGCCTGGTTCGCGCCGACTCGGCGGTGCTCGCCCAGGGCCTCGGGCACATCTTCGACCGCCTCGACGAGGGCCAGCGCGCCCTCGCCATCGGGCACAGCCCCACCAACGAAGCCGCGGTGTACGGGTTGACCGGCATCATCATCGTCCCCATGGAGAAGGGGGGCGGGGTGCTCGTCATCGATACCGGCGACGGCTACGAGCTGGACACCGTGGCCTGACCAAGCCGGCAGTTGGGTGACTAGTCACTTGGGCACGGGACAGAACCACCCCGTGACCGGTCGCTTCCTCTGCCAAGCTGAACGTGGGTTCTCTGGGCTCCCAGGTGTTGTGAGGAGGGCGACAGGGCGAGGTAGGAAGGTGCGCTGGCTCGGTTCGCGTTGCGACGGCTCGATGGACGTTCGGTCGGGGGATTGCGCCCCTCCGACCCGGTGCGCTCCGACCGTTCGCTGGCGCGATTCGTTGCCCGCCGGTGAGCGAGGGATCGTCCTGCCCATGATGGCTCTCCTCCTCCTGATCATGCTGGGCGTTGCGGGCTTCGCCGTCGACCTGGGATGGGTCTTCTGGAAGAGTCTGGAGGTCCAGCATGGCGCCGACGCGGCCGCGCTCGCCGGCGTGGTCTACCTCGTCGATGATCCGGCTGCCGCCAAGGACGAGGGCATGGCGGCGGCGGCAGAAAACGGGTTCATCGACACCAGCCGCGGCGGGCCCGACGCGGTCACGGTGGTGGGCTACAGCGACGACCCCACCGCGGTGAGCAGCGGCTTCCAGCTGCGGGCGACCATCAGCCACGAGGCGCCCACCTTCTTCATGAGTGTGTTCGGCATCGACAGCGTCACCATCACGCGTACGGCGGTGGCCGAGTACGTCCTGCCGCTTCCGATGGGCAGCCCCGAGCCGTCGTTCGGCAACGACCCTGCGTCCGGGATCTGGCCCAACTACTGGGGAAACATCCACGGCTACTACACCGGCAAGGGGATGGGCGACCGTTACGCGTCCCAGTGCATCATGTGGCAGAGCCGGTCGGGTTGCACCAGGAACGACGAGCGCCGGCCATCATCGGGAGCAGGCACCCAGGAGGCTACCGGCGGCTACCTGTACGGGATCGAAGTGGACAAGGCTTCGATCGGCTCCACGCTCACCGTGGAGCTGTTCGATCCCGAATTCACCCGGGGTGGGGGGAACCTGATACTGGTGGGCGACAATCCCGAGGGCGGTAGCCCCGGTCCGGTCACGACGTTCATGC
The DNA here is from genome assembly GCA_964421925.1 of uncultured Acidimicrobiaceae bacterium. Classification (GTDB taxonomy): domain Bacteria; phylum Actinomycetota; class Acidimicrobiia; order Spongiisociales; family UBA5794; genus JACZST01. The sequence goes on along the minus strand of CAYQZO010000342.1, from coordinate 591 downwards.
TCTACGAGCCCGACCCGACGCCGCTCAACACCACCGACGGAGGGAATGCGCTGCAGTGCTCGAGCACCTACCAGCCGCGGGATCCGTATGCCGACTTCGACGGCAATGGGCAGGTGAACCCCGCCGACGACCTCGACGGCGACAACGATCTCGACTGGGACGACGTCGAACTGGGCTACCCGGGCGGGGTGGCCGCGCTGTGGGAGCCGTTCTGCACGCTCGTCGTCCGTGAAGCCGGCATCTACCCGGTCCGGGTGATGGTCACCGACCCGGCGAGTGTCGATCAGCGGGGCCTCAATCGCTGGTCGCTGCGCGCCGCCACCTCCGGGGGTCCGCAACCCCGGGTCTACGGGCTCGGCGACATGTCGATCTACGCCAACGTCGATGGGACCGCGGGTGATACCGAGTTCTACCTCGCCGAGGTGGAGGAGGCCCACGCCGGCAAGACCCTGGTCATCGAGCTGTGGGACCCCGGTGACGCAGCCGGGCAGCACTCGGTGGAGATCCGCGATCCGTTCGGCAACAGCCCGGCGTGCAGCTGGTCCGCAGCCGAGCACAGCGGCCCCGGCTCGGCATCCGGTTCCGAGAGCC
>CAYQZO010000341.1:2153-2793 GCA_964421925.1 uncultured Acidimicrobiaceae bacterium | reverse complement strand
GAGGAAGACCTGCTGCTCCTTGATCTCACCGGTCTCACGGTTGAGGAAGCGGGCGGTGACGAACAGCGGCTTCGAATAGTTGCTGTCGCGGTCCTTGGCCTCTTCGATGGTCTCGGTGGGCTCGCCGAAGCGGTGATCGGTCAGTTCGAGCGCGAGGTTCCCGGTGAAGTCCTCGATCGGGGAGACTTCCTCGAACATCTGGCGCAGGCCGGTCTCGAGGAACATGTCGAAGGACTCGCGCTGGACGGCGAGCAGGTCGGGCACGGGCTGGACTTCAGGGAGCTTGGCGAAAGAAAGACGGGTCGAACGCGAACGTGCCAACGGCGGGCCCTCCTCATTACGAGATCGACGAACAGCGGCCGGGGATCGGGTGGGGGTCTGAGCATACCAGTAAACCGGAATAGCGCACAACTATTCCGGCTCTCTCAGAGAGGAGTCGCGTACGAGCGTTCAACTGGTATTTCCAACCCTACGCGAGCCCGGTACGCGAGTCAAGGGTCGATGGCCCTATTGGGCCATGGACTTCGAGTTTGGTCCGCTGGCCGGCGGACCAAACTCGGGTCAGGTGCTACTTCAATTCGACGGTGGCGCCGGCGCCCTCGAGCGCCTCCTTGGCCTTCTCGGCGTCCTCCTTGGACGC
>CAYQZO010000341.1:0-2143 GCA_964421925.1 uncultured Acidimicrobiaceae bacterium | reverse complement strand
CAACTGGTATTTCCAACCCTACGCGAGCCCGGTACGCGAGTCAAGGGTCTGCCGACCTATTGGCGACCTGACGGTCGCCAGTAGGTCGAGCCACCAGTCGCCAGTCGCCAGCTGCCAGCCCGAGTCAGCGTCTTGCTGGTAGCTGACTGCTACTTCAACTCCACCGTCGCGCCGGCGCCCTCCAGGGCTTCTTTGGCCTTGTTGGCGGCTTCCTTGTCGACGCCTTCCAGGACCGGCGAGGGAGCGCCGTCGACCAGCGCCTTGGCCTCTTTGAGGCCAAGACTGGTGAGGCTGCGCACCTCCTTGATCACCTGCACCTTCTTCTCACCGGCGGCGGAGAGGATGACGTCGTAGTCGTCCTTCTCCTCTACGGCGGCGGCCTCACCACCGCCGCCGACCGGGGCAGCGGCAACGGCGACAGGGGCGGCCGCGGTCACGTCGAACTTCTCTTCGAACGCCTTGAGGAACTCGCTCAGCTCCAGGACGCTCATGTCCTCGAACTGCTCGAGCAGCTCTTCGGTCTTCAGCTTGGTCTTGGCCATGGTTACTCCTCTTCCTGGGTCGTGTCTTCTGTGGAATCTTGTATGGAGTCAGCTTCCAGTTGCCGGTCGCCGGCCTCCGGCTCTACCTCCGCGTCAGCGTCGGAGGGTTGATGCGTGTCATCCGCCTCCTCCTCGTGCTGGTCGCCGGCAGCTGGAGGCTGGGAGCCCTCTTCGCTCTCTTTCTTCTCCAACAGCTGCTGGAACGCCGATGCAGCGTTGCGCGGCAATGCGGCAAGCAGCCCGGCCAATCGGCTCATCGGCGCGGCGAAGACGCCGGCGACCTGGCCGAGCAGCTCATCGCGGGAAGGCAGGTCGGCGAGCTGGAAGATCCGCTCCGGCCCGAGGAACTCGTCACCGAGCAGCCCGCCCTTGATGACGAGCACATCGTGATCGTTGGCGAAGTTCTTCAGGGCTTTGGCCGCGGCTGCGGGGTCGCCGTCGGCGAAGGTCAGCGAGGTCGGACCGAGGAGCAACTCGATGAAGTCATCGCCTCTCCCTTCGGCGGCGAGGCGGGTCAGGGTCATCTTGACCACCTTCATCTCGGCGCCGTTGGCCTTCAACGCGCGGCGCAGTTCCTGCTGCTCCTTGACGGAAAGACCGGCGTACTCGGTGAGGAACACCGCCTCGGCGCCGTCGATGCGCTCCTTGATGTCGGCGACGGCCTGGACCTTCTCGGGTCGTGGCATGCGTCGTCCTCCTATGAATCAGGGCCCCCGGCACGAGACACGGGAGCCCTCTGGAGAGGACGACCTACGCGGGCGCCGCCGGAGCGGTCTTACCTTGCCTGCGGTCTCGGGCCGGAGATGTGTTGCGGCCGAGAGCGTAGAGCGATCTCTGGTCTACCGGCGAGGGAGGGCAATGACATTGGCGGGCTCGCAAGTCGCTCGCCCGCAGACTGCGTGGTCTCACCGGACCGCCCGAGAAGCAACTCGGTCTGTCGCTGGCCCCTTCGGGGCCAGCGACGCGCAGGCGCCCGGCGGTGATGCCGGGCGCCTGTTACAGCGGTTGACCAGATGACCCGACTGCGGGCCCCACTTCCGAGGATTCGGGCAGACGGCGGGCCAGGAAGCCATCTACTCGTCTCCACCTCGGGTTGACGGCCAGGGTAGGGGCTGGCCTTCGGGTGGTCCGGGGTGGCTGGGTTTCCCGCCTAGAGACGGTGGTGGATCGTCCCTTGAGCCTGGTCTCCTAGGTCCCCCGCTATGTGACCCTGAGTATTGCAGGGTCACCCATTGTCTGGCAACAGGAACTTTGTGACCGGACTAAATGGCGGTTAACGGGAGGCTTTGACCAGGTCTTCCAGACCGGAAAGGTCGATATCGACGCCGGGGCCCATGGTGGAGGCCACGGTGATTCCCTTGACGAACCGACCCTTGCTCGCGGCGGGCCGGGCCCGGAAGATCTCGTCTGAGATCGCCGCCATGTTCTGCAGCAGCTTGTCGCGGTCGAATGAGACCCGCCCGATCGGGACATGGACGTTGCCGTAGCGGTCGTTTCGATACTCGACCCGACCCGCCTTGAAGGCCTCGACGGTCTTGCCGATGTCCTCGGTGACGGTCCCGGACTTCGGGTTCGGCATCAGGCCCCGGGGCCCGAGGGTC
>CAYQZO010000340.1:0-2800 GCA_964421925.1 uncultured Acidimicrobiaceae bacterium | reverse complement strand
TCATGCGGTCCCGGCCGCAAGTCGAGCGGTTCTTCGACGGGTTCGAGCTGGTGGGCATGGTCATAGCCGGTGGGATCGCCCCCGGTGTATGGCCTCCTTCGCCGGAGCGGCTGGAAGCCATCGCTGAAGCCGCCGGCGTCGACGCCCGCCGCCTCGCCGAGGTCGCCGACACCGTTCCCGCCCTCGACCGGAAGCAGACCGAGGCCATGCTCGCTGCCCTCGGCACGCTGGCACGACACCTTTCCCCAGACAACACAAGGAGCGCATCGTGAGAAAACTCGTCGTCCTCGGTGCCGGCACCGCCGGCACCACGGTGGTGAACAAGCTTCGCCCCAAGCTCAGCGAGGATGAGTGGACGATCACCATCGTCGACAAGGATCCCGACCACCTGTATCAACCCGGGTTCCTGTTCATCCCGTTCGGCACCTACTCGCCGGAAGAGGTGGTCAAACCGAAGAAGGCGTTCATTCCCAAGGGCGTCGACTTCATCGAGGCGGCCGTCGACGTCGTCGAGCCCGAGAACAACCTGGTCAGGCTCGAAGACGGAACCGAGCTCGGCTACGACTTCCTCATCATCGCTACCGGCACCCACCCTCGCCCCGACCAGACCCCGGGCCTGGAGAGCGACGAGGTCGGCAAGACCATCCATCACTTCTTCAGCCTGGAAGGTGCGACTGCGCTCGCCGATGCTCTGGATCGTTTCGAGGGGGGCAAGCTGGTGGTGAACCTGATCGAGCTTCCCATCAAGTGCCCGGTGGCTCCGCTGGAGTTCTCCTTCCTCGCCGAGTCCTTCTTCCGGGAGCGCGGGATGCGCGATCAGGTGGAGATGACGTTCGTGACGCCACTCGACGGCGCCTTCACCAAGCCCATCGCCTCCAAGCACCTGGGTGGCATGCTCGATGAGCGCAAGATCGCCCTGGAGACCGACTTCTACCTGGAGCGGGTCGATCCCGACGCCGGGAAGCTCGTCTCCTACGACGAGCGCGAGGTGCCCTACGACCTGCTGGTCACCGTCCCGGTGAACATGGGCGCCGACTTCGTGGCTCGCTCCGGGCTCGGCGACGAGCTCAACCACGTCTATGTGGATCCGGGCACCTTCCTGGCCAGGGACTCGAACAACATCTTCGCCCTCGGCGACGCCGCAGACCTGCCCACCTCCAAGGCGGGATCGGTCGCCCACTTCGCCGTCGACGTGTTCGTGGACAACTTCCTCCGCTACATCGAGGGCAAGGAGATGCTCGAGCAGTTCGACGGCCACGCCAACTGCTTCATCGAGTCCGGTGACGGCAAGGGCATGCTCATCGACTTCAACTACGACACCCAGCCGTTGCCCGGCAAGTACCCGCTGCCCGGGATCGGCCCGTTCTCCTTGCTCAAGGAGACCGAGGTGAACCACTGGGGGAAGATGATGTTCAAGTGGACCTACTGGAACGTCCTGCTCCCCGGCCGCGACATGCCCCTCCCCGCCGCCATGTCGATGGCGGGCAAGCAGGAGGTGGAGTGATGGTGACCGCCATCGCCGACCGGACCGAGGCTCTCGAAGCCAAGGTCGATGCGCTCAGCGAGCAAGTCGGCTTCCTGGTCGCCGAAGCCGAGGCCCAGGGGGCGCGGCGGCGTCGCCTCGAGGAGCTCACCGCGGACGCGATGCCCCTCGCCACGGGCGCCATGGAGCGCCTCTCCGTCGAGCTCGACGAGACCGGCGTGGACACCGAAGCGGCCATCGATCTGCTGCGGCGCGTCGCGGCAAACCTGGACAACCTGGAGCGGATGCTCGTCGGGCTCGAGAGCGCCCTCGACCTGCTCGACGACGCCAAGGGACTCGCCTCCGAGGCCATGGACGCCGCCACCGCAAAGCTCGACGAGCTCGACCGGAAGGGCTACTTCACCTTCCTGGACGCCTCCCTCGGGGTGGTGGACCAGGTGGTGACCAACTTCTCCGAAGACGACGTCAAGGCGCTCGGCGACAACGTGGTGCTGATCCTCGAGACGGTCAAGGAGATGACCCAGCCCGAGATCATGGCGGTGCTGTATCGCATGATCGAGGCCATCGAGCGGCAGCGGCTCGCCATCGCCGCCGAGCCCGCGGAGCCGCCGACCCTGTGGCAGCTCGCCAAGACGGCACGCCAGCCCGAGGTCAGGCGCGGCCTTGGCCGCGCTCTGGCCACCCTTGGGGCGGTGTCCGACGTGGACGCCGGCCCGCCCCGCGCCTCTGTGCAGGCCGCGGAAGAGAACGAACAACACAACCAAGCCACCCAAGGAGGTGACTGATGCCGGTCACGGCAATTGCCGGTCAGGACGTCCACGTCGACGACGAGGGCTTCCTCACCGAATACGAAGAATGGAACGAGGAGCTTGCTGGGCAGCTCGCCAAGAACATCGGGATCGATGAGTTGACCCCCGACCACCTGAAGGTGATCAGCTTCTTGCGCGACGACTACGCCGAGCAGGGAGAGACCGCCACGCTGCGCCGGGTGACGACGGTGGGCGGGATCCCGACCAAGGAGCTGTTCGTGCTGTTCCCCAAGAAGCCGGCCAAGAAGATGGCCTACGTCGCCGGCCTGCCCAAGCCGGTCGGCTGCATCTAGGAAGGAGAGCACCGTGACGACGACTGAAACCGCTCCCGCCGTGATCCCCGACTTCGGGGACGAGGCCGAGGATCGCAAGATCGCCTTCATCTGCTCCAAGGGCAACCTGGACATGGCGTATCCGGCGCTGATCATGGCCAACGGTGCCGTCACCGAGGGCGTCGAGACCCACATCTTCTTCACCTTCTGGGGCATGGACATGATCAACAAGGCGA
>CAYQZO010000339.1:1310-2802 GCA_964421925.1 uncultured Acidimicrobiaceae bacterium | reverse complement strand
GCTTGGAACAGGCGGCGGCGGTCGCCGAGAGCGTCCTCGAGGTCCATCCCAACAACCTGGAGGCGCTGCTGGTGTTGGCCGCCGCGCAAACGGAGCTCGGGTTGGACCGTCGCGCCCGGGCCACGGCGCAGCAGATCCGCGACCGCTTCCCGTCAGTCGATGTTGGGGCGTGGCTCGACGAGCACCCGTACCAGCAGGAGGTCATCGTCGACCGGTGGAAGACGGACCTGGCTACGGCCGGCGCCATCGCCGAGGGCTGAGCCCGGCTAGCTTGTGAGCTCCACGACGAGCGCCCAGTCCGGCGTCGGCAGGAGGAGTCGACCCCCGGGCGTCCACACCGGTTCGAGCGAGTGGTAGAGCCCGAAGCGTGGCTGGCTCGGAGGCGGCCCGATAGCTGCGAATAGATCGCTTGTGACGATCTCGTCGGCAGCACTGCCCGAGGTGGAGCCAACGGCGAGCACCAGTGGCGCATCGAGGGTCTCCCCGGCGTGGTAGAGGTAGGCGATGGAGCCGCCGTCCGGTGAGAAAGCGGCCGTGATCGGGCCGACGAATTCGTCGGGTGGGCTGCCCATCAGCGGGGCCATCTCGCCGGAGGCGAGATCGAGCAGGGAGAACAGCTGGACGCCGGCCGGGTAGAACTCGGCGACGGCGAGGTTGCGGTGGAAGATCAGGGCCCGGGTGCCGTCGGGAGAAACGCTTGCGACCCAGTCCCTGCCCATGGCGTCGTCGACTCCCGCGATCAGCCGGGTGACGCCGCTGGCGCCGTCGATGTGCCAGATTCCATCCCGGTCGTCGCTCGTGCCGTTGACGATGAGCCCGCTCCCGTCGGGAAGCCATTTGATCTGATAGGCGAGCATCTCCGTGAGCCGTCGCGTCCCGTCCTCGTCGCTGATCAGCCACAAGGAGGCCGGTTCCTCGGCGGACGAGGCGGCGAGGGCGATTGCCGTGTCGGACGCGGCCACGGCAAGCGGGAGCGTGCCCTCGCCGGTGAGCTCGTCGATGGCGAGCTGCCCGGTGTCGAATCGCCACACCGACCCCTCGAACTCCGAGGTGACCCTGACCCGGTCGAAGAACACGATCGTCGTCCCATCGGGTGACCAGGAGGTGGAAAGATCGACCCGCCCGTCGTACTCGTCCCGCCACGGGAGGCAGCGCGGGTCTTCTGCTTCGGCGGCCTGGTTGGTCTCCTGGACACACACGCCCACGCCGTCGGTGGTGAGCAACCGCGATCCATCCGGAGCGATCGCGCCGATCTGGCCCCCGATCGGGATCACGTAGGTTTCGGTCAGCTGTTGCGTGGTCGTGGTGGTCGGCTCGGTCGTGGTGGTCGCCGGCTCCGTGGTTGAAGGAGCGGCAGTGGTGGCCGGCGCGGCGTCGGTGCAGGCCGTGAGCAGCAGGACCAATGCGGCGACGATCCGGGTTGGCACGGCCCGGAGCGTACGGCGATCACATGGTGAGCGCCATGACCGCCTTCTGCACGTGGAGCCGGTTC
>CAYQZO010000339.1:0-1300 GCA_964421925.1 uncultured Acidimicrobiaceae bacterium | reverse complement strand
CCGCCTGGTCGAACACCCTGCTGTGCGGTCCGTCGATCACGCCGTCGGTGACCTCGATGTTGCGGTCGGCGGGGAGCGGGTGCATGTAGATGGCGTCGGGGTCGGCCATGGCCATGCGCCGCTCGTCGGTGATCCAGTCGGTGTATCGCTCTGAGATCTTGGCCGATTCCTCCAGGTCGTCGGTGGTGAGCATGCATCCCCACGCCTTGGCGTACACCACGTCGGCGCCCTCCATCCCCTTGTCGAAATCCTCCACGATCTCGAAGGACCCGTGGGCGGCGCGGGCGTTCTCCTCGGCCTGGGCGATGACGTCGGGCATGAGCTTGAACTCGGGCGGCCGGGTGAGCCGCACGTTGGCGCCGTAGCGGGTGAGCAGCAGGATCAGGCTCTGCGGGACGCTCAGCGGCTTCTGGTAGCTGGCCGCATAGGCGTAGCTCATGTTGACCGTGAGCTGGGACGGGTTGCCTTTCTGCTCGATGATGGTGAGCAGGTCGGCGAGCGCCTGGAACGGGTGGTACCAGTCGCACTGCATGTTGAGCACCGGGGTGCGACTGGCCTCGGCGACGGCACGGATGTAGTCGTTGCCGATGCCCCAGTCCACCTGGCGGATGGCGATGCCGTCGTTGTAGCGGCCCAGGATCTCCCCGATCTCCCGCCAGGTGTCCCCATGGCCGATCTGGGTGGTGGTGGAGTCGAGGAACATGGCGTGCCCGCCGAGCTGGGCCATCCCCGCCTCGAAGGAGGCCCGGGTGCGGGTGGAGGTGAAGAAGAAGAGCATGGCGAGCACCTTGTCGCGGAGGAGGGGATGCGGCTCTCCGAGCGCCCGGCGCCGCTTCAGGTCGAGGGCCACGTCGAGGACCGTGTCCAGCTCGTCCTTGGACCACTCCTGGGTGGTGATCATGTCCCGGCCGTGCAGGTGGGTCTGCATCGCGGATTCCTTTCTGTCGCCAGCCGAAGTGCGCGCTGCCACCAGTATCGTATGTCCGTTCAGCACCCCCTTCTCAGGAGGCCTCATGCGCAGCTTCGCCGGACGGGACATCCTGTCCCTCAAGGAGTTCGAGCGAGCCGAGTTCTATGAGCTGTTCGCCGTCGCCGACGAGCTCGAGCCCATCGCCAGGGAACGCACCAACACCGACCTGCTCTCGGGCAAGACCCTGGTCACCGCCTTCTACCAGCCTTCGACGCGGACCCGCCTCGCCCACGAAGCCGCCATGCATCGCCTCGGCGGGGCCGTCACCGGGTTTTCCGACGCCAAGATGACCAGGGCCGGCGACTTCTACCAGGAGTCGATCAAGGACAC
>CAYQZO010000338.1:0-2808 GCA_964421925.1 uncultured Acidimicrobiaceae bacterium | reverse complement strand
CCTCGAGCTTGGCGACGTCGATGCGGCCCTCGTAGAGGGGGATGGCATTGGCCTCGCGGCTCAAGACGTGCACCAGGTGGAATCGCTCCGGGTACCGGTCCTTGAGGGCGGACAACTCCTCGAGAAACATCACCGACTGGGTGTTGCGGTTGCCGTAGAGCAGGGTGAACCGGCTGTGCGGCTCATCCTCGAGCACCGTGGCGATCATGGCCATGATCGGCGTGATCCCGCTGCCGGCAGCGATGGCGAGGTAGTGCCTGGTGTTCTCCCGACCGGTCGTGATGGTGAAATCGCCGACGGGCGGTGTGACCTCGAGCCGGTCGCCGGGAGCCAGCTGTTCGTTGGCGAAGGTGGAGAAGATCCCGCCCTCGAGATGCTTGACGCCGATGCGAAGCTCACCCGAGTTGGCGCTCGTGCAGATGGAGTAGCTGCGGCGCACGTCCTCGCCGTCGACGGCGCGACGCACGATGACGTGCTGGCCGGGCACGAAGCCGAAGTCCGCACGCAGGTCCTCGGGGACGACGAAGCCGACCGCCACCGACTCGTCGGTGAGCCGGCGAACCGATGCGACCTCGAGGGTGTGGAACTCAGCAGCCATTCCAGCTGCCGGCAAGAAGACTGCGACACGTGGCTCTTGGCCGGTAGCTCGTAGCCGGTCGCTGGTAGCTCATATCTCCTTGAAGTAGTCGAACGGCTCGCCGCAGCTCGTGCACACCATCAGCGCCTTGCACGCCGTGGAACCGAACTCGGTCACCACTCGTGGCTCGGCGGCCGCACAGCGCGGGCACAGCACCGGGTGGCCGGGCGGGGCGATGCCGAAACCGTGGAGCTTGCCCCGTGCTTCCTCGCTCATCCAGTCCGTGGTCCACGCCGGGGAGTAGACCGTGTTCACCTCGACCCGGTCGTAGCCCGCCGCGGCCAGCGTGGAGACGATGTCCTCCTCCATCGCCTCCAGCGCAGGGCACCCCGAGTAGGTGGGGGTGATGGTCACCCTCACCGAGCCGTCCTCATCGACGACCGCCTCGCGGAGCACACCAAGATCGGCGATGGTGAGCACCGGGATCTCGGGATCGACCACCGCGGCCAGGAGATCGTCGAGCCTCTGCGTGGCGGTGTCGGTGGTCACCATTCCAGCCCCGGATAGGTGCGTTGCATCCACTGCATCTCGGCCAGGATGTGCCCGAGATGCTCGGTGTGGCGGCCGGACCGGCCACCGGTGGCCTGGTACGGGTCTTCGGGCTTGGCGAGGGTGGCTTCGCTGAGGACGGAGTCCACGGCGGCTTCCCAGCCGGGACGCAAGCCGGCGGTCTCCTCCGTTTCGAAGAGCTCGCCGGTGAATCGCCACATGGCATCGACGCCCGCCTGCATGCGCCGGTGTGATTCGTCGGTGCCGTCCCCGAGACGGATCACCCAGCTCGACGAGTGGCGCAGGTGGTAGCGGGCCTCCTTGGCCGCCTTGGCGGCGATCCCGGCGAGCCGCTCGTCGTCGATCGCAGAAAGCGCCGCCCACAACTCCACCTGGTAGGCATCGATGAGGAACTGGCGGGCGATGAGCTCGCCGAAGTCGGCGTGGGGCTGCTCGAAGAGCAGGCCGTTGGTGAACTCGCGCTCGGTGCGGAGGAAGGCGAGGTCGTCCTCGCTGCGGCCCTCGCCCTCGGCCTCCCCGGCGTAGGCGTAGAGGTGGCGGGCGACGCCGAGTTGATCGAGGGCGATGTTGGCGATGGCGAGCTCTTCTTCGAGGTTGGGAGCGCGGGTGACGTGGTCGGCGAGCTGCTGGGCGACGATCAGGTTGTCGTCGGCGTGGCGGATGAGCAGCGGCACCAGCTCGGCGGAAGCGGTAGCGGTGCTCACATCTGGCCCACTTCGTCGGGGATCTCGTAGAAGGTGGGGTGCGGGTAGGGGCGGTCCTCGAAGGGCTCGAACATCTCGGGGTCGTTGGAGGCGTGGATCTCGGTGGAGCGCACCACCCACACGCTCACCCCCTCGTTGCGCCTCGTGTACACGTCCCGGGCGTTCTGCAACGCGGTCTCGGCGTCGGGGGCGTGGAGCGATCCGGAGTGGGTGTGGCTGAGGCCGCGCTTGGCCCGGACGAAGACCTCCCACAGCGGCCAGCCCTGGGCGGGCGGCTCCTCGCTCTCGCCGGCTGGCTGCTCGCCGGGTACGTCGGGAACGGAATAGGTCATGATCAGGCGGTGGCGGCCAGGTCGGCGTGCTTGGCGGCGTAGGCGGTGGCAGCCTCTCGTACCCAGGCGCCTTCGTCCCAGGCCTTGGTCTTGCGGGCCACCCGCTCCCGGTTCATGGGGCCGTTGCCGGTGACCACGGCCCAGAACTCGTCCCAGTCGATCTCGCCGAACTCCCAGTGTCCGGTGTCTTCGTCGTAGGCGAGGTCGGGGTCGGGGAACTCGACGCCGAGGTAGAGGCCTTGCGGGATGGTGCGGTCGACGAACTGCTGTCGGAGCTCGTCGTTAGACACCCGCTTGATCTTCCACGCCATCGACTTTTCGGTGTGGGTCGAGTCGGAGTCGTGGGGACCGAACATCATCAGGCAGGGCCACCACCAACGATCGACGGCGTCCTGGAGCATCGCCTGCTGGTCCTCGCTCCCCCGGGCGAGGGCGAGGCAGATGGCATATCCCTGGCGCTGGTGGAAGCTCTCCTCCTTGCAGATCCGCACCATCGCCCTGGCGTACGGCCCGTAGGAAGTGCCCTGGAGCATGATCTGGTTGACGATCGCCGCCCCGTCGACCAACCATCCGATGACCCCGATGTCGGCCCAGGACAGCGTCGGGTAGTTGAAGATCGAGGAGT
>CAYQZO010000337.1:0-2823 GCA_964421925.1 uncultured Acidimicrobiaceae bacterium | reverse complement strand
CTCACAGCTGAATCGCTCGCGATCCAGCCGTTGCTCATGTCGGATGTCGCCGACGACTGCTGGGATGCCCATGAGCAGCCGGTAGATCTCGGCGGCGACCCTGTTGGTCACCACCAGCATCAGCAGGTAGCCACCCACCCCGTAGCGGATCATCGCCCGCTTGCCCAGCCCCGGGACTACCGGCGGCGCCGGTTCGTCGCCGCGGGTGACATAGACGATGAGGGCGATCTCGGCGAAGCCGAAGTAGGGCGGTTCCTTGCCCACTGCGGGGTAGTGGGCGCCCCACACCATCCCAGACGCCCGATGCGGAAACAGACGCATCGGATGGAGCGGAGGCGACGGAAGTCGACGCCCGACCTCCGTCAGATCTGCGGTGAAGGCTGCCCCGGCGAAACGGTGCGGATACCAGTGCCAATCCTTCGCATCAACCCTCACCCCGTCGACCTCGAACCACACCGGGTCCCCTCGAACCTCGAGTCGGCTGGACTGCATGTGCCGTGACCTCCTGCCGGCTAGTGCCATCGTCCGTAGAGACTTTCCGGTGCGGCTAGAGGACAACGCCCCAATTCGTCCGCGGCCGCACCTCGATCGCCCTCCCGCCCCGACTTCAGCGTTCCGGGCTCGATGACGAAGGAGAGGCATGGGTGAGGCACCTACCGACACATCACCGCGAACGCAAGGCTCAACGGGGAGGCTGATCAGCACCCGGACGGCCGCACTTGTCGCCACCGGGGTGTTGCTGGCCGCGTTCGTCGCCGTGGTGGTGGACCCCCCCTGGATCACCTCTGGTCGAGGGTTCGAGTGGAGCGCGAAAGGCCATGCCCTGTGGTGGTTGACCCGGTCTGCGTCCGTGATCGCGGTGGCGGCGTCGCTCCTCTACACGGCGGATCAGTGGATACAACGCGAGGACGACCGGGCCGCGCCTGCAATTGGCGGCGCCGCCCCCACCAGAGGCGAGTGGATCGCAGGCGTCCTGCTGCTCGTGACCTCCTTGCTGGCCCCGCCGCTCGTCGTCTTCTCTGCTGCGACGGTCAGCCCTGGCCTCGGTGGCGTGCTTGGACCGTTCGAGGTAATGGCAACCTCCGTCACCGGATGGGCGCTCATCTTCGGGATCGCCTTCACCGTCATCACCGATCGCATCCATGAGCGCGCCTATCCGACGGCTTCGCAGCGCTCGCAGCGGCGGTTCCGGTATGCGGCCTTCTTCGTACTCGTCGTCTGCGCCGTGCTCGTGGCCCGAATGCTCGTCGTCGAGATCACCATGGAGTCGGTGGAGATCGCTCCCAGGACGGCCTCAGGCGTCGAAGCCGGGTAGGGATATCGCTGCCCATCGACACGACAGCGTGCGCGGTCCGCCCCGCCTACGATCGCAGCGTGGGTGACGAGCAAGAGTGGTCGAAGCTGAAGTCCAGGATCTACTCATGGCTCTATCGCGCCCCTGAGTCGAACCGCCTCGTAGTCGAGGTCGCCATGCTCAACCCCGACGACCACGTCCTCGACATCGGGTGCGGACCGGGGGCGGCGGTCCGGGCCGCCGCGACGGTCGTCACCGCCGGCAAGGCGGTCGGGACGGACCGGTCACCGGCGATGGTCGAAATTGCCTCCAAGCGCTCCGAGCACCTCCCGAACGCGGAGTTCGCAGTAGGGGCCGCCGAAGACCTTCCCTTCCCCGACGACGCCTTCACCGTGGCCTGGACCGCTCACGCCTTCCACCACTGGGAGCACCAGGAGCAGGGGCTGCTCGAGGCGCAGCGTGTGCTGGTGCCGGGGGGACGGCTGATCATCCTGGAGACCCGCACCAACGGCGAGCACGGCCTGTCCCTCGATCGAGCCCTCGACCTGAGCCGGGAGCTGGAACGGCTCGGCTTCGTCGAGCCCACCATCGACCGGCGCAAGGACAACTACTTCGTCGGCGCCAGCGTCTCCGGGTCGACCTCGGTCACCAGGTAAAGCCCCGAAGCCTCCGCGATCACCTCGCCGCTCTCGGTGCGACAGTCCCCGCGCAGCAGCAAGCGGCGACCCCGCCGCTCGTCGAGGTAGCCCCGCAGCTGCAGCGGTCCGTCCGGCGGTGCAGGCTTGCGGTAGCGCAACTCGAGCTTGCCGGTGAACACCCACACGTCCTCCTGGAGGGTGGCGGTCCAGGCAAGCATCTCGTCGAGGGCGGTGGCCACGATCCCGCCGTGGACGACGCCGTCGAAGCCGCGATGCTCGGGGAGCGGTGTGAACGATGCGGCAAAGCCGCCGTCGATGGCCTCGAAGCCGCCGATCCGAATCCCCATGGGGTTGTCTCGCCCGCACCCGAAGCACGCTTCGTAATCGGCCTTCTTCTTGGTGGCGATGTCGTCGAGATCGGTCGAGCTCACTCCCCGCAGGTCACCCCCCCGTTCACGCTCTCCAGGGTCCCGCCCGGGCCCTGGCTGGTCGAGAACCCCCACAACGTGTCCATGTCGTTCACGTTGATGTCGGAGTACCAGTACCCGCCCGACGGGTCGAACGGGTTCTCGTCGATGACGATGGACGGGATGGCGGCCTGGGCGGCCTGGTTGGTGGTTCCGACGGTGACTCCCTCGGCGGTGGCGAGGTCGGGCGTTCCTCCGTAGTAGAAGTATCCGAAGAAGTGCTCCCCACCGCCGGGCAGGTGGGTGGTGGGTGCCTGGGTGAACAGCAGGGTGAGCGCCGGGCCAAACCCCGTCGCGCTCTCCCCCCATTCGACGCCACGCACCAACGGCTCCGGGCACACCCAATACACGCTGAACGCATCCACCCAGTCGGTGTCGACGTCGGGTGGACCGAGCACGGCCGCGGCATAGGCGATGGTGGTCT
>CAYQZO010000336.1:0-2825 GCA_964421925.1 uncultured Acidimicrobiaceae bacterium | reverse complement strand
CATCGAGGTCCTGCGCCACACCGGCGAGGACGCCGTCGTGGTCAACACCGAGCGCCGCGTCATCGCCGCGAACACCCCGCGCTGGCTGGTCGGTTCCCGGCTCGCCGCCGCGCCCACCGAAGACGAAACGTTCCACGAGGTGGCCGAACTCGCCCTCGGCAACGGCTGGTCCATCGCCGTGGCAAACAGCTGACCAACGGGTTACCCAGACTTAACTCCCAGCCCTTGACATTAAGCCTCTATTTCTAGAGTCTTTAAAGGCATCCGGTCACGCACCCTGGAGGTAGCCCCGATGTCGCCCCTCGACCTCGTTCCCCACTTCGATGTCGCCGACCCGGAATTCTCGCTGACCTCCGCCGAAGTCCACGAGGCCCGCGAACGCAGCTGGTACGCCACCACCCCGTACGGCATCGCCGTGCTGCGCTACGCCGAGATGAACAAGTTGCTCAAGAGCCGCCAGCTCCGCCAGGGCAGCATCGCCTGGCCCGCGCACAACGGCGTCACCGAGGGCCCCTTCGCCCGATGGTGGGCCAGCTGGCTACTCAACAAGGAGGGCGAGGAACACCGCCGCCTACGCCGCCTGATGACACCGGCCTTCACCCAACAGCTCATCGCCGGCCAGGTGCCCCGATTCCAAGCGCTGGCAGGCGAACTCGTCGACGCCTTCGCCGCACCCGACCGCTGTGAGTTCATGACCGAATTCGCCGAGCCGTACTCGGCCCGGGTCACCGCCATCATGCTCGGCACCCCCGAACAGGATTGGCGCATCCTGGCCAAGGAGGCCACCACCGTCGGCCTGGCAATGGCGGTCACCCTCAAGGACGACCTACCCGAGATCGAGGCCGCCCTGGCCCGGCTGTATGACTACTGCGACGCCCAGATCGCCGACCGCCGCACGTATCCGCGCGAGGACTTCGTGACCGCGTTCGTCAACGCCGCCGACCCCGAGGACGGTCGACTCTCCGACGACGAGTTGCGCGACGGGCTGACCATGCTGATCTTCGCCGCCTTCGACACCACCCGCAACCAACTCGGCCTGGCCATGCAGACCTTCCTGGCCCACCCTGACCAGTGGCGCCTGCTCGGCCAACGCCCCGACCTGGGCGGCAAGGCCGTCGAAGAGATCATGCGGCTGAACCCCACCACCCGCTGGGTGACCCGCGAGGTCATCGAGGACTTCGAGTATGAGGGCGTGGAGCTGAAGGCCGGCACCACCGTGCACCTTTACACCGAGGCCGCTGGTACCGATCCCCGCGTGTACACCCCGGGTCTGGACATCACCGCGGAACGCAAGCCGCACTTCGGGTTCGGCGGTGGCCTGCACTACTGCCTAGGCCATTTCGTCGCCCGCGCCGATATGAGCGAGGCGCTGCCGCTACTGGCCCGCCGCATGCGCAATCCGCACGAACTTCCCGGCGCCACGTGGCTTCCCGACTCCGGCAACACCGGACCCGTCACCCTTCCCATCGGCTTCACCCCAGCCCCCTGACCCAGGAGATCCGATGACCACTACCCCCCTCGATGCGCACCGGCAGACCAACGCCACCAGCGCACACCTGGCGCAGGCGTGCGACACCATCGCCGAGCGCGGCGTGGAGTTCGTCTACTACCAGGCCATCACCATCACCGGGCGGGTCGTCGGAAAGGTGGCCCCCGCCAGACACTTCGAGCGCCTGGCCGTCAAGGGGGTGCAACAACACCAGACCGCGATCGCCAACCTGCAGGGCACCCGCGAGGGCGTGCTGCTCGCCGGTGGGGTGAACGCCCCTGAGTACACCGCGATCCCCGATCTGGACACCTTCGCCGTGCTGCCTTGGGACACCAGCTTCGCCCGCGTGTTCTGCCGGCTGTATGAGCCCGACCACCTGGCCGTCGACGCCGGTATCGAGTTAGCCTGCGACTCCCGGGCGCTCCTCCACCGGGTGCATGCTGGGTTCACCGACCGCACCGGCCTGGAGTTGCGCACCGGGTGCGAGCCCGAAATGACCTGGCAGGGTGAGGGACTGGAGGCTCAGTTCCGGCCCGGCTCCAGCCCGGCCTATCACATCGAGCATCTGGAGCGGAATCGCCCGATCGTCAAGAAGGTCGTCGAATACGCGCAGGCGTTGGGCCTGGACATGATCGAGGGCGACTACGAAGACGAATTCCAGGTCGAACTGAACTTCATGTACGACCACGCCAACCTGACCGCCGATCGGCTGACCACCTACCGGCAGATCTGCAAGCAGGTCGCCCGCGAACTCGGCATCCAGGCCAGCTTCATGCCCAAACCGGCCACCGGCATGATGGGCAACGGCTGCCACCACAATTTCAGCCTGTGGCGCGACGGCGTCAACGTGCTCGTCGATCCCGGTGTCACCGAACTGCACCTCTCCGAGATCGGCCGCCACGCCCTGGGCGGGTTGCTGGCCCATTCCGCGGGCGCCATGCTGGTCAACGGCTCGACGGTGAACTCCTACAAACGCTATTGGGACGCCGGGCAATTCGCACCCTCGAAGATCAACTGGGGCCTGGACAACAAGACCTGCACGGTGCGGCTGTCGGCCAACGGACGCCTAGAGTACAAGTTGCCCGACGCCGCGGTCAATCCCTATCTGTCGCATACCATTCTGCTCGCCGCCTGCGAGGACGGCATGAAGAACGCCACCGACCCGGGCGCGCCGTGCCAGGGGTCCTCCTATGACGCCCCGGCAGACGACCGATTCCCCGCGCTACCGCTGACCCTCGGTGACGCCATCACCGCCTTCGGCAAGGACACCGTGATCACCGAGGCGTTCGGCCCGAAGCTGTCCGCACTGCTCATCGACTTCCACACCGATGAGTGG
>CAYQZO010000335.1:0-2858 GCA_964421925.1 uncultured Acidimicrobiaceae bacterium | reverse complement strand
CGTCAGCAGGTTGCGCACGATCTGGCGAACCCGGGTGGGGTCGGCCATCACCCGGGCCGCATTTTCAGAGCTCTCCACCGCGATGACATCGCTGATGGAGCGGAGCACCGTTCGGGCCTCGACGGCGAGGTCGACGGGTTGGGAGATGATCTGGAGGTTGCCCTCGTCGGCGGGAGCCGCCGCCAGCAAGTCTTCGACGATCCGGGACACGTCCATGCTCTGATCGGCAATGAGGGCGATCAGCTCCTGCTTCTCGGCCTCCGAGAACGCTCCGTTGGCGTCGCGGAGCTCCTCGGCGATCCCGGCGATCGCGGTGAGCGGCGTGCGCAGCTCGTGCGAGACGGTCGCCACGAACTGATCCTTCGATCGGATCAACTCGTGGAGCTGACGCTCCACGTCGCGCTGGTGGGTGATGTCGACGATGGCGACCATGACATTGGTCAGGTCGAGCTGGCCCTCCACCCGGGGGGCGCTCCATACCAGGAGCGCTTCGAGGGGCAGGTCGGTCATTCCATGGCCTCCAAGGAGCTCACAGGAAGCCGCGTCCTCGTCCCACCAGATGGCGGAGAACTGAGTGATGAGCGCGGTGAGGGCGCCGCTCGACATGCGGTCGCCTTCTAACGGCCCGAGCAGCTGCTCGCGGTGCGGGCGCGCGGTGAGGGCGAGGGCGGCCCGATTGATGTCGGTGACCCGGACGAGCGAAGCAAGCCTGCGTACCTCGTCGGGGTGGGTCTCGAGGTACCGGTCGATGTCGGTGACGCCCTCGGCGCGGAGCTTGCTCAACGCCTGGCCGGCCAGGGAGAAGTCCTCCTCCCACAGCGACACCGGAGCATTCTCGAACAGGTTCCGGTGCTGCTCCTCACGCTGATCGAACTCGCGTCGGATCCAGGAGAGCAGCGCGATGCCGAACGCCACCGAGATCGTCACCAGCACGGCCTGCAGCGTCTCGACCTCTTGGGACGGCCACCACATTCGAGATCCGAACACCAGTGCCGAATACGCCACCAGGTAGGGCACGACCCAGCGGTTCGAGATGAACCAGGCGCCGGTGATGCCGATGACGGCGAGTGGAACCGCCGAGGCGGTGGAGAGCCACACCTCGCCGATCAGCCGGTTCTGCACGACGGTGACGAGAGCGGCGCAGAACAGCACCGGAAGGATGCGGTAGCGGTGGGTGACGAGCAAGAAGGCGCCGAGGGCGGTGACGATCGCCGGCCCGGCGACCCCGGTGACCCAGGCATAGTCGGCGTCGTGGTATCCCGCCCACAAGTAGGCGATCACGGCACAGAACGACAGAGCCGTCGTCAGCTGGAGGAGGGTCCGCTCGACGCCACGCGTTTGGCTGGCGGCCACCCGCCGCTTCGGTGTGCGCATACCGTTGGTATCGGTAGCGGGGGGCTGAAGGTGAAGCTAGGACTCGGTGTAGGGCACGAGGTGAAGGTTGGGCCGGGAGCCCTCCGAGAGGGTGACGAAACTCCGGTTCTCCAGGAAGGCAAGGGTTTCTCCCTGGCGCTCTTGCGGTGCGGGCGCCGGGCACGGCTCGGAGGCCAAGGTTTCGGCCACCGATTGGCCGGGGAGCCTGTGCCACATCCAGACCTGTTCGTACCCCCGGAGCGCGATGATCCGGCCGTCCCACGAGACGTCGGCAGCGGTCACCTCGGCGCCCAGATCGAGACGGGCGATCTCCTCGAGTCGACCCGGCGCACCGTCGTCGGTTGGAAGCAGAGCGCGCACCACCACCGCCGGGTCGCCGTTCTTGCTCACCAAGTGGAGGTAGCCGTCGGCGATGAACAGGCTCTCGTAGTCGAGCTCGGGTCCCTCCAGCACGAAGGTGAGGTCGGGCTCGACGGAGCTCACACTGGTTGGCTCGGGCTCGGGGATCCGGTGGATGGTCACCTCGCCCTTGCGCAGTCCAAAGTTGTCGCCGATGTCGCCGAGGTACAGGTAGTTGCGACCCTGCTGCGGGCCGGGCCCGGCCGCGGCATCCTCCCAGTCGAAGGCGATCACCCCGGCGACCGTCACCGCTCCGAGGTCCTCGCCGTTCGGCCCGATGGCGTAGATCGTGGGATCGTCCCCCGAGTCGTTGTGCGCCCACACCACCCCCGGGACGAGCCGCGACGCCGCGGCGCCCGAGGCCTCGTCGACTCGCGCGCTTGCCACCGTGCCGGCCACCGTGATGTCCTCATAGCCGTCGCATACGGTGGTGCCCGCAGCCAGGGTCGACGCCGTCCCCGCAGTCGTGGTCGTGCTCGGGATGGTTGTCGCCGTCGTGGCGGGTGTGCTCGTACTCGTCGTCGCGACGATGAGGCTCGACGGAGGGGCCCGGCCGCCGGTCGCCGCGAGCGCAAAGCCGACGGCGACCGCCGCCGCGACGATGATGAGGAGGGTGACCCAGGCCCGGCGCTCCATGCGGAGAGGCTACGAGCCGCGCCGGCTAAGCACCGAGACTGCGCAGGGCGATCGCCTCGGCGAGGATCCCGTTGCGCAGGTCGGTGAGGTCGAGGCTCTCGTTGGGTCCGTGAGCCCGGCTCAGGTGGTCGGCGAAGCCGATTAGCACGATGTCGGCGTCGGGATAGGCGTCCCGGATGGTGGACACGATCGGGATCGATCCCCCGACGCCGATTTCGACGACTTCGTGTCCGTAGGCCTCGGCCATGGCGGCGCGGAGTGCCATACCGCCGACTCCGCGGGTGTCGGCGGCGAAGGGCCGACCCTTGGCTCCCGGCGTGACGGTGACCCGCGCTCCCCACGGTGCCGCCGCCGTGATGTGCTCGGTGAGCGCGGCCATCGCCTCGTCCGGGTCTTGGCCGGGCGCCAGGCGCATCGAGACCTTGGCTCGTGCCACCGGGACCAGCTGG
>CAYQZO010000334.1:2393-2864 GCA_964421925.1 uncultured Acidimicrobiaceae bacterium | reverse complement strand
GATCGGGAGGACGAGCTTGCTCAGCGTGCTGAAGACCCAGCTGGCGATGGTCGCCGACGTCGCCTCGCTCTGGCTGAATCCCCAGGAGCGGCTCATCTGGTAGCGGGCGACGAGGTCGAGCCCGCCGGGTGGGATGTTGGTCAGGGTCTCGGTGACCAGGAACTGCTGGGTCCCCTGGCCGATGGTGAGGCCGGGCTGGGCGGCGACGAAGATCCAGCCTTCGGGAATGAATCGGAGCAGGGAGATGCCGACGAGGACGAGCCACTCGGTGGCACTGATTTCTCCGATGGCGCGGAACACGGCCTCGTAGTCGATGAACTGGGGCAGCACCCAGCCGAAGATGAAGACCACGATGGCGAGGCCGATGACGATCGGGAGCAACCGCTTCCACAGCGCCGTCTTGTTCTGCTCTCCACGCGCCATCGTGACGGGCAACGGTAGCCAGAGGCCCTGACCTCTACACTGCCCGGC
>CAYQZO010000334.1:0-2383 GCA_964421925.1 uncultured Acidimicrobiaceae bacterium | reverse complement strand
GGCGGAACGGGCGGGAGCGTGGAACAGAACGAAGTCGTCAACACGATCATCACGGTGGTCGTGCTCGTGGGCCTCGCCTGGATGCTGTACCGCCCCAAAGTGCAGCAGTCCGAGCGCTACCAGGCGACGGTGGTACCCCTGGCGAACATCATGGACGTCGGGTTCATCGTCCTGTCGCCGATCATCGTGGGGCTGGTCGGCTACACCGCTCCGGTGTTCATGTTGGTGATCTGCCTCATGGCTATCGCCATGGGGTTCGTCATCGCCTACAACATCCGCAACTTCGAGCCGATGGCAGCGACGGCGCAAGGCGGGTTGAAGGCGCTCAGCTCGGCGTCGTCCTGGTCGCTCTTCGGCGCCTCCATCGTCAACATCGCCTACTACGCGCAGGTGATGATGACGCTCATCGTGCTGCCCTTCGACCTGTACACGGAGGGCACCGTCACCACCACCTCGATCATCCTGCTTGGACTGTTGGTCGTGTACGGCCTCTTCTTTGGGCTGGACAAGCTCAACAAACTCGGCGATCGCACCACCGCGTTCAACCTGGCCGCGGTCATCGCGATCGTGTTCGCCTTCGTCGTGTTCAACTTCCAGGAGATGCTCGGCGGTCGCTGGGAGTTCCCCGACTACCGGCCGCCGGTCGACGCCACCACGGTCCGCCAGCTGCTCGGCTTCTTCGCCATCGTGCAGGGTTTCGAGGCGTCGCGGTACCTGGGCGCCCGCTTCAGCGCCGACCTCAGGATCTCCACGATGCGCGTCGCCCAGTACATCTCGTCGGTGACCTTCGTTGCCCTGCTCGCCGCCATCCTCATCCTGTTCGTGGAGGTCCAACCGGAGATCAATCAGGAGGCGGTCTTCGTGGTCTCCGAAGCGGTGAGCCCGATTCTGCCCTTCATCCTGATCCTCGCCGCAATCGGCAGCGAGTTCTCGGCGATCACCAACGCCACCACGTCCAGGAGCGCCCTCATCGTGGAAGCCACCCGGGGAAGGATCCCGGTGCGGCTCACGTTCCCGATGCTGCTCGTCCCCGCGATCCTGATCACGCTGTTGACCGACGTCCAGTCCGCGGTGGCCCTCGCCTCCCGGGTCTTCGCCCTCTACTACCTGCTGCAGTCCTGGATCGCCAGGTCGTTGGCGGTGCGGGAGAAGGCGTGGGGCCAGGTGGGCGGCTTCGCCCTCCTCGGGATCGCCATGGGCGTCATCATGGTGTTTGGCATCCCCTCATGACCTCGCCCCGACACCGGAGATCCCGCGGCTAGGTGGTGGGCGCGGTGATGTCGGCGACCGATACCTTCACTTCTTCGGTCAGTGCCTCCCGGTCGACGGAGGGCATGGCGGTGGCGAAGACGAAGGCGGCGAGCACCACGAGGAACATGGCGCCAATGGCCAGGCGCATCCCGTCGCTGTACGCCCGGGGCACGATGGACTCGAGCTGAGCACGCACCTCCTGGGACACATCCGCCTCAGCCACCGCACCCATGCCGCCGAGATCCTCGAGCTCCTGAATGAGCTGCTCACGCTCCGCGGGCGCGACCTCGATGTCGGCGGATCGGAGCACCCCGTCCACGGTGAAGCCGAGCGCGGAGCTGAGGAGGATCCCTCCGATGACCGCGGTGCCGAGGCCGATCCCGATCTCCTTGCCGACCTCGGCCAGCCCGGAGCCCTCACCCACCCGCTCCGGCTTGAGCGCCGACATCTGGATGTTCGGTGCCTGTGAGCTGATCACCCCGAATGCGGTGCCGAGGACGAACATCGGCAGCGCCGCCTCCCAGTAGGTCACGCCGGGCTCGACGGCGAAGGCCAGCCAGCCCAGCCCGACAGCGAGGACGACGATCGAGACCTGCATCAAGAGATGGGGACTGAGCAGGTCGAGCAGCTTCCCCGACAGGAACCCGAGGACCATCGAGCCAACTGCGAACGCCACCATCACCAGGCCAGCCGCCCCCGCGTCGAAGCCTGCACCGCCCTGGAGAAAGGTGGGGACGGTGAAGGGGATCGCTCCGGAGAGCACGAACAGCAATCCGGTCATGGGAAACGCCGCCGCATAGGTGGTATTGAGGAACAACGCTGGGTCGAAGAGCGGAGAGCCGCCTCGCGCAGCGCTCCGCGCAAACCAGGCGATGGCAGCGGCACCCACGACCAGACCGATGAGAAACAACCAAGGTGCCGGCGACAGCCCGAAGGGGTTGATCGTCACCTCACCGACCATGAACGGCCGCCGGGCGTCCCACCACCCGTACCGCGTGCCAAGCATGCCACCGAGGATGATGGATGCGATGGCGACGCCCATCACGACGGTGCCGATCCAGTCGATCTTCAGCTCGCGGTCCGCCCGGGTCTCCCTCATCCCGAGCGACAGGATGAAGCCGACCACGACGAG
>CAYQZO010000333.1:0-2868 GCA_964421925.1 uncultured Acidimicrobiaceae bacterium | reverse complement strand
GGAACCAGCAAGGCGGTGTTCCTGCGTGGGTCCGACCTCCCCGCCGGCCCCGAGGCCCGCGATGCCCTGATCCTGTCGTTGTTCGGGAGCCCGGATCCCCGCCAGATCGACGGCCTCGGCGGTGCCGACCTCCTCACCAGCAAGCTGGCCATCATCGACCCGCACACTCGCCCGGACGCCGACCTCGACTACACCTTCGCCCAGGTGAGCATCACCGAGCCCGCGGTCGACTTCGACATCAACTGCGGGAACATCTCCGCCGCCGTGGGTGCCTATGCCGTCGACGAGGGGCTGGTCGACGTGGAGGAGCCCGTCACCCGCATCCGGGTTCACAACACGAACACCGGACGGATCCTGCTGACCGAGATCCCGATCGTCGAGGGAGCAGCCGCCATCGAGGGTGACTACGAGGTGGACGGTGTGCCCGGTCGCGGCGCGCCGATCGCGCTCGACTTCGGTCAGACCGCAGGGGGCATCACCGGATCGCTGCTGCCGAGCGGCAAAGAAATCGACGTGCTCGACACGTCAATCGGCCCGGTGGAAGCCACCATCGTCGACCTGGCCAACCTCACGGTCTTCATCCCGGCCGCCGCGGTGAACATGGTGGGAACAGAAAGTCCCGATGAGGTCACCGACGCGCACCTCGCCGCAGTGGCCGCGGTGAAGGAGGCCGCGGCCAAGTTGCTGGGAATGCCCATCGATGGCCTGACCCCGGTTCCTGCGGTCGTCGCTCCACCGGCGAGCTACACCAGCTATGCCACCGGGAAGCGCATCGAACCCGAGGACATCGACCTGGTCGCCCGGGTGGTGGGCGGGCGCCCCGCGGTCCTGCACAAGGCCTACCCGGGCACCCTGGCCGCAACCACCGGTGTGGCAGCCCGCATCCCTGGGACGACGGTCGCCAATGTCATCGACCAGGCCCGCGAGGGCGAGATCCGGATCGGTCACACCAGCGGCGTGATGCCGGTGCGGGCCTCGGTCGCCCGCGAAGGGGACTCCTGGGCGGTCGAAGAGGCCGTCTACTACCGCACGGCCCGCCGGCTCGCAGAAGGAACCGCGTTCATCCGCCATCGCGCAGCTCAGCCAGTCGCGCGTACTTAGAGGTACCTCACAGGTCACCCTGAGTACACGCGACGCTAGGAGCCGATGCGGTCGGTCCACTCCGGGCGGATCACAGCGACGGCGAGAATGGCCAGGTCGATGAGCACCCCGAAGACCAGCGACCAGCTCCAGAAGGCGACGAGGAGGGCGAGCGACAGCAGCGAAGCGACGATGGCGATCGCCGGCCAGACCTCAGCCAGTCCGGGAACACCCCACACCGCCAATCCGAGAAGCACGAACGTGACCACCGTGCCCCCCATCAACACCATCGCCACCGGGCGGCTCGCCGAGCCCGGCACCAGCCAGGAGTCCTCGAGTGAGAACTCGGGCACGTCGTCGCTCAGGTAGAGGAGATGCACCAGACCGTGGGCGATGAGCAGCAGCCCGATCACGATCCGGATCACGGTGGTCACGATGGTCTTCCTCCGTCGCTCTGATCGACCATGCCCCGCGAGGGGCCCGCGGGCTAGGGACGAATTGCCCAAGAATCGGACGGAGATGCCTCTCCTAACTCGGCGTGACGGAACGCTGGTCCCAGACGCGAGAGCGGGTCGTTGCGCAATCGCGTGTCGTCGTCGCGGCGATCGCAAGGGGTCCGGCCAGAACTCCCTACGATTGCCCATCCGAGCCGAGCAGACGGGTACGTGACGACTTCTGAGCAGTGGCGGATCGTGATGCGAGTCGTGGCCGTCGTCGTTCCGTTGGGAGCGCTTATCGGCACGATCCCCGGCTACTTCCTCGGCGATGGCACCGCCCGCTCCGTCGTCACGGGAGCGTTGATCGGAGCTCTCGTTTCGGGTGGCATGGTCACCTTCGAGGTGGCCTGGGCGGTTGGCCTCATTCCCCGCGAGTGGCGGGAGGCTCCGTTTCTGGTGGTTCTGATCACGCGCAGCTTGGCCTGGCTCGCCATCATCGTGACCGCCATCGCCGTGCCCTTGTTGACGGTGGGCGGGGTCCCCTGGGACGACCTGGTCGATCCCGGATTTGCCTGGTCCGTGGTCATCACCTTCCTCGCCGCCCTTCTGTTCAACTTCGTCGCCCAGGTCAACCGCCTGCTCGGAAGAGGTGTGCTCGTCGGCTTGATCCTCGGGCGCTACCACCGACCCCGTCAGGAGGTGCGCATCTTCCTCTTCGTCGATCTGCGCAGCTCCACCCAGATCGCCGAGCAGCTTGGCAATCTGCGCTATCACGCGTTCCTGAAGCGCTTCGTCGACGACGTCTCCACCAGCGCCACCCGCCACGGCGGCGATGTCCATCGTTTCGTGGGCGACGAGGTCGTGCTCACGTGGACCGAACGCAAGGGCCTGCAGGACGCGGCGTGCGTCCAAGCAGTCTTTGCCATGGCAGACGCCATCGAGCAGTCGTCCGGCGACTACCTGGCGGATTTCGGTGCCGTGCCCAGCTTCTGGGCGGGTTTGCACATGGGGCCGGTCGTCACCGGTGAGATCGGGACGGTCAAGCACGAGATCGTCTACATGGGTGACACGCCGAACACGGCGGCGCGGATCGAGCAGGCGTGTCGGGACTTCGATCGCCCCTTTCTCGCCTCCGCAGACGTGGTGGAGGCGGTCACCCTCCCCGACGGGACCACGGTCGAGAGCCTCGGACCGATCGAGCTGCGCGGCGTCGGCTCCTCGGTGGAGCTGTTCGCCCTCTGACCTGCCGCGTAAGGCTCTCCGCGCTGGTTGTCCACGAGTCGGGGCTGCAGCGACCCGTCGGGCTACCGTCCAGCACGTGTGTGTGAGCGTCTTCTTCGGAATCATCGGC
>CAYQZO010000332.1:0-2879 GCA_964421925.1 uncultured Acidimicrobiaceae bacterium | reverse complement strand
GGCGTCGACCGCTGCTCCAGGACGGCGATCACCGCGACTTCGAACGGGTCGTAGGCGCCGGGGAGCCGCATCCCGGGTCGGGCTGCCAGCAGCGGCCGTAGCGCGGGGGACCGGGCGAGCCGCTCGTCGATGGCCTCGGGATCGGCGTCGAGGTCGAAGAGCCGCCTCGACCGCTGGATGACCGGCGTCAGCTGATCGACCTCGGTCGATTCCACCCTGAGTCGAACGGCCCCTGGTGCCAGGGAGAGGTCGAGGATGGCTCCTCCCTGTCCGAACGGGATGGCACGCCGGTAACTCGATGCGGTGACGGCCTCCACGCCGGGAATCGCCCGCAGGCCCAGGTAAGAGAGCAGCTCCGCACCGGCGAATGGTGGGCGGTAGTGGAGGTCGAGCTGCACTGCCCCGTCGGCAACCGGAGTACCGCGCCGGATCTCGGTCGGTGTGAGGTCGTAGATCTGGCGGATGGTGTCGTTGAAGGCGCGCACACTGGCGAACCCGGCGGTGTAGGCGACGCTCGTGATCGGCATGGCGGTCTCGGTGAGGAGCTGGCGGGCGAGTCGGGCGCGGCGGGAGCGGGCGATCCCCCCCGGGGCGGCTCCGACCTGCTCCGTGAACACACGCTGCAGCTGCCGTTCGGACACGCCGAGGCGGTCCGCCAATCCGGCGACGCCGATCTGGTCGACCGTACCGTCCGCGATCATTCGTAGACCGCGTCCAATGAGATCGGACCTCGTATCCCACTCCGGTGTGTCGGGGCTCACCTCCGGGCGACAGCGCCGGCACGGACGAAAACCGGCGAGCTCGGCGACGGCCGCATACCGGAAGAACCGGGTGTTCTGCCGCTTCGGGGTCGGTGCCGGGCAGATGGGGCGACAGTAGATCCCGGTGGTCTTCACCGCGACGAAGAACCTGCCGTCGAAGCGGCGGTCGCGGCTGTCCATCGCCTGGTACATGACCTCGAAGTCCACGGGCCGACCGTAGCGCCACCCGAGCTGGTGACTAGCGGAAAACCGACGTCATCGACCGGTCGGAAATCCGCCGGTGATCGAAGCGAACCGCCCGCACACTGCCGACATGCGAGAGGCTGAAGTCGAACGAGGTGCAACCGCGGCTGGGCCCCTGGGGGCCCGGTTCTGGAAGGTGTGGACCGCCGCCACCGCCTCCAACGTGGGCGACGGCATCGTGATCGCCGCCATGCCGCTGCTCACCGCCAGCCTGACCCGAGAGCCGGTCGGGGTCGCCGCCACCACCATCGCGGTGCGTCTGCCCTGGCTGGTCTTCGGGCTGTTCGCCGGCGTCATCGTCGACCGCACCGACCGGCGCCGGATGATGATGACCACGGACCTGGCCCGGGCGGCAGCGTTCCTCGGGCTCACCCTGCTCATCGTCGGCGACACCATCACGCTGCCCGTCCTCTACCTCTCCATCTTCGCCATCGGAGTCCTCGAGACGCTCTTCGACACCGCGGCGATGAGCATGACCCCGGCACTGGTAGCACGCAACCAGCTGGAGCGCGCCAATGCGCGGATCAACGGCGCCTACATCGCCGCCAACGAGTTCGTCGGACCGCTCCTAGGCGCCGCCCTATTCGCCGCCGCGGCGGCGCTGCCGTTTGCAGTCAACGCCGCCACCTTCTTCGTCGGGGTGGCGATCCTGGCCACGGTCGGCGGCCGCTACCGGCCCGAGCGCACAGAGAAGACCTCGGTGCTCGCCGACATCAGGGTCGGCTTCGGGTTCGTGTGGCGAGAGCCGCTCATCCGCGCCTTTGCCATCGGCGCCGGCGCCATCAACCTCGGCTTTACCGCAGCTGCCGCGGTCCTGGTGCTCCATGCCCAGGACAACCTCGGCCTGGACCCGTTCGGCTTCGGCGTGCTCCTGGCCTCGGCCGCCGTCGGAGGCGTCATCGGCGCCCAGCTGGCACCGCGCACAATCGCCCGGTTCGGACGACGCGCCAGCGTGCTCGGCGCCGTCGTTGCCTGCAGCGCCGGTGTCCTCGTGATGGGCATCGCCGGCGGACTCTGGCTGGCGGCGACGGGGTTTGCGGTCTTCGGTTTCGCCGGAGAGGTATGGAACGTGGTCTCGGTCACCTACCGCCAGTCGGTGACGCCCGACGATCTCCTGGGACGCGTCATGAGCGGATTCCGCGTCATCGCCTACGGGGCGTTTCCGGTAGGGGCGGCCCTCGGCGGCGTGATTGCCAGCACCGCCGGTCTTCGTGCGGCATTCTTCATCGGCGCAGCCCTCATCGCGGCGCTCATCCCGTATCTGCTCGTGGTGACTGCCCGGCACTCGTTGGCGGCGTGAGGGGCGTGCTCCCACGCTGCGGCGACGTGCGTTGACCAACCAACCATCGCCTCTATTGCTGTCCGCGCATCGGGAGGATGCTGAGGAGCGAGAGAGGAGGCGCCTGTGTGGAGACGCGGACTCTTGGTGCTCTTCACCGCGCTGGTCGTTCTCCCCGGCTGCGGTGACCGCGAGGGAGGCGGGCCGATGACCGTCGGGGAGTTGGTCGGCAACCCCATCGAGGACGAAGTGGTCGTGGAGGGCACCACGGAGCTGCTCGGCGCGATGTTCTGTCCCTGCTTCGAGCTGACCTCGGGCGGGAGCACGATCGTGGTCTGGTTCGACCTCGGCACCCACGACGGTGCCCCGATCCCCGCCGTGGACCTCGCCGGTCTCAGCAACGGAGACACCGTCCGTGTGACCGGGTGGCTCCTGGACGAGCCGCCGCTCGGCACGCCGTGGGAGTTCGTGGCGACGGAGATCGTCGAGGTCGCCTCCGATGCGGGGCTGGCCAACCCTGCCTCCGTGTACTGCGAGGAGCAGGGCGGGGAAGTGGAGATCCGAACCGACGCCGACGGCAGTCAGCAGGGCTTCTG
>CAYQZO010000331.1:0-2898 GCA_964421925.1 uncultured Acidimicrobiaceae bacterium | reverse complement strand
CTTCCTCCGCCTTGGGCGCGGCGATCCCCGGCTGCACCTCGAACTCGTGCTCGGCGATGTGCGCCAGCGGGTCGTAGCCGGCCGTGGCGGCGTGTGGCACCAGATCCGGCGCCGCCAGCTCGGGCACCACGCCCGGCTCGCTGAGATCGAGGACGCCCACCTCGACGTACTCGCCATCGCGGCGGCCGTCGGCCCGGACCCGATGCACCTGATCGATCGGGAGCCCGTGGGCCGCTTTCTCGCGCACGACGAGCGCGGCGTCATGGAGGAGGAGCTCACGGAGCCGATCGTCCACCGCACCGGGAGGGAGCGGGACGTCGTAGAACACGGTCGCCGTGTCGCCCTCGACGTGGAAATCGGCGAGTCTGGGCCGTAGTCCGATGCCGGTCGGCTCCTTCGATGCGGTGCCCCCCTCCGAGGACGCACTGCGGATGACCGCGGCGACTCCCGCAGCGACGGCGAGCGCCACGCCGACGGCGATCGCAATGGCCACACCGGTCATCAGGGTCTCCTTCGATCGACGGCGCGAAGTGTACGAGGTTTGGGGTCGGTCGGATCTTGGGCTATCCGGCCTGGCGGCGCCGGGCGGCGATCTGGCGTTCCTTGCGGATCTTGCGCCGCTCTCGCTCGGACATCATCCCCCAGATGCCGAACTTCTCGCTGGAGACGATGGCGAACTCCAGGCACTCCTCGCGGACCTGGCACTCGCGGCAGATCGCCTTGGCGGTGCGCGTCGAGGCGCCGCGCTCCGGGAAGAACAGGTCGGGATCGGCACCACGGCAGTTGGCGAAGTCCTGCCACGACATGTCGAGGCCGTCCGCCGACAGGGCCTCGAGGAGTTCGGCGAGCATCATCTCTCCCTACGCCGATGTAATTACGCTGTTGTAATTCTTGCACACCCAGCGCGTTCGTGTCAATTCGGAGAGTGATCTCCCAGGAGGTGGCAATTTCTCTGGCGAGCCGCCGGCGACCGGCGGCTGCCGGCCGAATATGATCACGCCATAATCGGGACCCGCCGACCGAGGAAGGACGCTTGACCACGACCAACAAGAGGGCCGAGGTGACCCGCCGCTCGGGATGGAGTTCCTGGCTCGGCCCCTTCTTCACTTCAGACGTCGGGATCAAGTGGATGATGGCCCTGACCGGCATCGGCCTCCTGGCCTACGTCCTGGTCCACATGATCGGCAACCTCAAGGTCTTCCTCGGCGCCGAGGAGATCAACGAGTACGCCCATGCCCTGCGCGAGCTGCTCCATCCGCTCGTCCCGCGCCAGTCCGTGCTGTGGCTGTTCCGCTTCGGCCTCATCGCCATCTTCGGGATCCACATCTGGTCGGCATGGGTGACGACCCGGCGCAGCCATCGGGCCAGGGGAAGCATCGACTACCGGGCTCGGCGCCAGTACGTCGCGGTCGACTACGCGAGCCGGACCATGCGGTGGGGCGGGATCATCATCCTCGCCTTCGTGCTCTTCCACCTCGCCGACTTGACCTTCGGCACGGCCAACCCGGACTTCGTCTCCGGGGACGTCTACCACAACCTGATCGCCAGCTTCGAGCGGCTCCCGGTCGCCATCTTCTACATCGTCGCCCAGGTGGTTCTGGCGATGCACATCTACCACGGTGCGTGGAGCTTGTTCCAGAGCCTGGGGATGGCCAATCCCCGGTACAACGACTTGCGGCGCTGGTTTGCCGTCGCCTTCGCCCTGGTGATCCTGATCGGCAATACCTCGATGGTCCTCGCCGTCCAGTTCGGGTTCCTCGAAGCATGAGCGACATCGTCCTCGACGCCCGCACCCCCACAGGTGAGCTGCCGTTGAAGTGGGACCGGTACCGCTTCGACGTGGCGCTCGTCAACCCGGCCAACCGGAGGAAGTACGACATCATCGTCATCGGCACCGGACTCGCCGGTGCCGGTGCCGCAGCCGCCTTCGGTGAGCTCGGTTACAACGTCAAGGCCTTCACCTACAACGACTCGCCGCGGCGGGCCCACAGCATCGCCGCCCAGGGCGGCATCAACGCCGCCAAGAACTATCCGAACGACAACGACAGCATCTGGCGCCTCTTCTACGACACGATCAAGGGCGGTGACTACCGCTCGCGAGAGGCCAACGTCTACCGGCTGGCCGAGGTCTCCAACGAGATCATCGACCAGACGGTCGCCCAGGGCGCTCCGTATGCCCGCGAGTACGGTGGTCTGCTCGACAACCGGTCCTTCGGCGGCGCCCAGGTGTCCCGCACCTTCTACGCCAGGGGCCAGACCGGTCAGCAGCTGCTGCTCACCGCATACCAAGCGCTGGAGCGACAGGTGAACGCCGGCCAGGTTCAGGTGTTCAGCCGCGCCGAGATGCTCGACGTCGTGCTCAAGGACGGCAGGGCCGTGGGTGTGGTCGTCAGGGACCTCGTGACCGGCGAGGTATCCAGCCACTCCGCCCACGCCGTGGTGCTCGCCACCGGCGGGTACTCCAACGTGTACTTCCTGTCGACCAACGCCATGAACTGCAACGCCACCGCCATCTGGCGGGCGTACCGCAAGGGGGCGTACTTCGCCAACCCGTGCTTCACCCAGATCCATCCAACGTGCATCCCGGCGAGCGACGAGCACCAGTCCAAGCTCACGCTGATGTCGGAGTCGCTGCGCAACGACGGCCGGATCTGGGTGCCGAAGAACCCCGACGATCGGCGTCCCCCGAACGAGATCCCCGAGTCCGACCGCGACTACTACCTGGAGCGGCAGTACCCGGCCTTCGGCAACCTCGTCCCCCGCGACGTCGCCTCCCGGGCGGCGATGCGCATGATCGACGAGAACCGGGGGGTCGGGCCCTTGAAGAACGGGGTGTACCTGGACTTCGCCGACGCCATCGAACGGCTCGGACGGGACACGATCGAGGAGCGGTACGGC
>CAYQZO010000330.1:0-2901 GCA_964421925.1 uncultured Acidimicrobiaceae bacterium | reverse complement strand
GAGTCTCGCTGCGGCCACTTGGACAGCGCGTCGAGGGCCGTTGCGTTGGCCATAGCGGCGAAGTCGGCGAAGCCGAGCGCTTCCTCGGGTGCGCCCACGAGCAGCGTCAGCCCCGGTCGACCTCTCAGCTTGCCGCGCTTCAGGTCGAAGCCTTCCATCTCCACCACGGCGAGTCCCAACTCGCCGCAGCGCTCGATCAACGTGGTGGCTACCGGCGTCGGAAAGAACCCTTCTCCGTCCGGGGATCGGTGGGCGGCCTGGGGATCGAACTCGGTGACGAGGGCGGTGACGGCCGGGTCCTCGTCGCCCCAGTCGTCGCCTCGTTTGCCGAGCTCGATCACCCCCTCGACCTCGTCGAAGGCGAAGGGGTCGACGATGCGCTGGGCGGTCTCGATGACCCGGATCAGGTCGGTTGCCTCCAGGTCGTA
Organism: uncultured Acidimicrobiaceae bacterium; assembly: GCA_964421925.1. Taxonomy (GTDB): domain Bacteria; phylum Actinomycetota; class Acidimicrobiia; order Spongiisociales; family UBA5794; genus JACZST01. The sequence continues at coordinate 2,473 of CAYQZO010000330.1, read as the reverse complement.
GACGTCGCCGCCGGTCGGGTAGATCTGGACGACGGTGGCATCACCGTCCCAGAAGACCATGCCCACGAAGTCGTCCTCGCGCCACAGCTCGACCACGGTCTGCTCGAACCCCTCCCGCTCGGTCTCGACGATGCGCAGTGGATACATGGGACTACCGAAGATCCCTGACCCGCTCCAGGCCGTCGAGGATGAGGTCGAGCCCGAACTCGAACTCGGTCTGGTCGTCGCACCAGCCGAGGGTGTCGTCGGGTCCGTCGTCATGGGCGATCTCGGAGAGCATCCCCACCATGTAGGGGACGGTGTCGGCCATCCGGGCCATCATGGCGTCCAGGTCGGCATCGGCCTGGTCGGGGTCCTCGGGCTCGAACAGCTCCTGGTTGAACCCGAGCGCCCGGCTTCCCAAGGCGTGCATGGCGTGGTGGCCGAGGTCGTAGGAGAAGCCACCCTCACGCAGGATGCCAAGCGTGGTGTCGAAGTAGCGCAGCATGATCGGGCTGATCCGGGTCCGGGTCTCGATGACCCCGGGAGCCCATTTGTGGGCGAGCATGACCCGGCGCGCGGTGAGGAAGCGGTGTCGGGCGGCTTGCTTCCAGTCACCCTCTGGGACGTCGAACCCGCCGAGCGCCTCCTCGACCTCGGTCATGACCACATCGATCATGCCGTCGAGGAGGTCGTCCTTGTTGGCGACGTGGTTGTACAGAGACATGGCCTCGACACCGAGCTCTTGCCCGAGCCGGCGCATGCTGACCGCCTCAATGCCGGCCTCGTCGGCGAGCTCGGCCGCGGCGACGAGCACGCGATCCCGGCTGAGTGGGATCCGGGGGGCGGGCGCGGGCTCGGCTCGGGTGGCCATGACGCGCTCAGGTTAAATGCGCGACAAGTCGCCCCGTCTACGACTCCACCCGGATCCCTTGCCAGAAGGCGATGTAGCCGGCGATCTCGGACGCGGCCGGAGACGGGGTCGGGTAGTACCAGGCGCCGCCCGGGTTGGTCTGACCGTCCACGGTGACGTCGTAGTAGGAGGCGGTCCCCTTCCAAGCACACACCGTGTGCCGGGTGCTGTCGGAGAGGTACTGCGCGTGCACCGCGTCGGGCGGGAAGTAGTGGTTGCCCTCGACGACGATGGTCTGATCGCTCTCCGCGATGACGGTGTCGTTCCAGATGGCTCTGGCCATGGTCACTCAACGCCGCCCGGTGCGCGGCCCATTCCCATCACATCACCCACGGGATGAGCCGGTACGGCACCGTCGACCGGTACTCGCGATAAGCGGGGAACTTCGCCATGAGCAGGTCCTCCTCGTGACCGGTCTTGGCCATGAAGAACGGGAGGAACAGCAGCGCGATCACCAGCGCCCACGGGTTGAGCGCGGCGAGGGCGAGCCCGATCGTCCCCATAATCACCGCCAGGTAGATCGGATGCCGGACCAGCCGGTACGGGCCGTGCACTCGCAGCTCGGCCCCTTCGGTGGGCGCCGGATAGACGGTGATGGCCTGGCGGATCAGCGCCATCGCCCACACGCCGATGACCACGGCCCCGCCCATGAGAGCCAGCCCGGTGCCCTGGGCGAACCCCAGCCCGACGCCCTCGGTGATCGGGTCCGTACCCACCAGGGCGATGGCGTAGAGCGCCATGAGGGCGAACTGCCCGACCACCCACCATCCACCCCGCTCGGAGAAGGTCACAGGGTGGTCGCCTCCCAAACCCAGGGTTCCCAGGCGCCTATATGACGCTGTGAACCCTGGGTTCGCAGACTTGCTCGCAAAGTTGACATCGGTTCGCTCAGATTCTTTGGCATAGGGATGCCGGTTGCGGCGTTGGACATGGCGACCCTGAAGCCGCGTATCCTTGTGCGCGCTCGCCACCACCAACCACCATGGACTTCAACACCTTCACGCAGAAATCTCAGCAAGCCGTCCTCACCGCCCGCGACATCGCCGGGCAGCGTAACCACCAGTACGTGGAGCCGGCGCATCTCCTCGCCGGGCTCCTCGCCCAGACCGACGGGCTCATCTACCCCCTCCTCGCCAAGCTCGGCATCCACACCACCGAGGTGCGCGGCCCGGTGGATCGCGCCCTCGACCAGCTCCCCACCGTGGTCGGGGGCGGCGAGATCGCCTTCTCCCCGGCCGCCCTCGAGATCCTGGAAGCGGCCGACGCCGAGCGCAAGGCGCTCAAGGACGACTACATCTCGGTCGAGCACCTGCTGCTCGCCCTCGCCACCTCGTCGACCCCGACCGGGGAAGCACTGCGCGACGCCGGGGTCACCAAGGACGCAATCCTCAACGCCCTCACCGAGGTACGCGGGGCGCAACGGGTCACCTCCATGAATCCGGAGGACACCTATGCCCCCCTCGAGCAGTACGGCCGGGACCTAACCGAGCTCGCCCGCCAGGGCAAGCTTGATCCGGTGATCGGGCGCGACGAGGAGATCCGGCGCGCCGTGCAGGTACTGTCCCGGCGCACCAAGAACAA
>CAYQZO010000329.1:0-2903 GCA_964421925.1 uncultured Acidimicrobiaceae bacterium | reverse complement strand
CAGGCCCGCGCCTACGCCGCACCGGGTCCTTGAACGTCCTCTTCGTGTGCACCGGCAACATCTGCCGGTCGCCGATGGCCGAGGGCCTCGCCCGCGCCCTCAGTGCTGCTGACGACGGCATCGTGTTCTCGTCCGCAGGGACGGGCACGATCGGCCGCATGCGGCCCTCGATCGGGGCCACGGCGGTCATGGCCGAGATCGGCATCGACGTCTCAGCCCACCGCTCCCGTCCGGCGTGGGAGGTCGGGGAGGACGCCGACGTCATCTACGCCCTCTCGAGCGAGCATCGTGAGGCCATGGTGGATCGCTGGCCCCACCGCGTCGGCGACATCCACCTGCTCCGAACCGACGGCCGCTCCATCGAAGACCCGTACGGGATGAGCATCGAGGACTACCGCCGTACCAGGGACGAGATCGAGTCGGCGGTGCGGAAGCGGATCGCCGTGGGATGGGGGGGCTAGGGCGTCGTTGGTCCGAGAACCCCGATTCCGCGGGCCATAGCGATCGTATGCGCCGGTATCGGCCCAGGGCCGCAGGGCGCGACCGGCATCCGTTTCAGATCAGCCCGTCGAAATCGACGGCAAGGGTGAGCACCCGACCGGCGTCGCCGAGCGTCGCTTGGAGGGCTGCAGCCACGCCGGGGGCGAGATCGGCGGTGGTCAGCGCGAGAACGGTCGGTCCGGCCCCCGACCAGGCGGCGTGGAGCGCTCCGGCGTTGCGGGCGGCGTTGATCATGGCGCCCGTGACCGGGGCGAGGTCCGAGCGCGGGGCCTCGTGCAGTTCGTCGCCGGCGGCGCCCTGCAACGCAGCGGGATCCCCGGAGCGCAGCCCTTCGATGAGGGACACCGCCCTGGCCACCGACCGCGCTGCGACGTCCAGCGGCACGTCGGCGGGAAGCACCCTGCGGGCCTCATCCGTCGGCAGCTCTACGTCCGGGACCCCGACGACGGGCACCAGATCGGCGCTGATCGGCAGCGATCGCGGCCCGTCGGCGCCCACCGCAGTCAGGCCGCCGTACACCGATGCGGCGACGTTGTCGCCGTGGCCCTCGATCGGGGTCACGATCTCATAGACCCACGCCCGGTCGGGTTCCACCCCTTCGGCCCGGGCCACGGCCGCGGCCGTGGCCACCATCACCGCCGCCGAGGAGCCCAACCCCCTGGCGCGCGGGATCTCGTTGTCGATCACGATCGACATCGGCGAATCGCCGGCAGCAGCAGCAGCCCGGTGGACGATGTGGTCCACCGGGAGACGCTCGACACCCTCGCCGTCTTCGACGGTCATCTCGTCCGCAGGTGTCGCCGTCACCCGGCACCGAAGATCGAGAGCGAGCCCGAGGACGTCGAACCCCGGCCCGAGGTTCCCCGACGATGCCGGCGCGGTGGCGGTGCCGCTCATCCTTCGACCGGCTCGATGAAGATCCGTGTGGCCGAGGGCACGTCGTCCCTGATCTCGCGCTCGATGCGCTCGATGGCGGCTTCCAGTTCGTCGGTATCGAGCTCGTCGTCGAACACCAGATCCATGTTGACCAGGATCTCTTCGGGTGCCAGCTGCATCGTCAACAGCCGATCGATGCGCTCCACGACGTTGACGCTCAGCGTCGCCGCCCGGATCCGCGACCGTTCCTCCCGGGTCGCCGATTCGCCGATGAGCAGCGACTTCATCTCCACGGCGATGAAGCCGGCGACACCGGCGAGTAGGACCCCGATGAAGATCGAGGCCAGGCCGTCCCACAGCCCGTCGCCGGTGATGCGGCTCAGGGTGAGGCCGACGGCTGCGATGGTCAGGCCGATCAGAGCGGCGACATCTTCGAAGACGACCACCACCAGCGACGGGTCCTTCGACTCTCGGATCGACCGGGTGATCGAGCGGCCCGAGCGGGAGGCGTTGAAGTCTTTGAGCGCCGGGCGCAGCGCGATGCTGACCTCGAGGATGGCGGCGATCCCGAGCACAGCCATCGAGATCCAGAATCCTTCCTCACCGTGCGCCTCGGGATGGCGGATCTTGTCAACCCCGGTGACGATGGACAGCACCGCACCACCGACGAAGAGGAACACGGCGACCATGAACGCCCAGAAGAACAGCTCCTTGCCTCGCCCGTAGGGATAGCGCACATCGGCCTCGTACCCCGCGGCTTGATGGCCCCGCAACAGGAAGAGCTGGTTGAGCGTGTCGGCGACCGAGTGCACCCCCTCCGAGAACATGGCCGAGCTCCGCGACAGGGCGGCGGCGACGAACTTCGTCAGCGCGATACCGGCGTTGGCGAGGAGGGCGAAGACGACGAGTCGTCTGGATTCCGCGGCCATGGTGCAGGAGGCTACCCGGGCGCCGACCGGCCACGAGTTCCGTACCCTCTTCCCCGCTCAGGAGGTACTCGCTGACGTACCCCACCGCCGCCGCCGGCGACCTGCCGTGGCTCACCGTGAACCAGATGGCCGAGGCCGACCGCCTGGCCATCGAGGTCTTCGGCATCGAGTTCCTGCAGATGATGGAGCACGCCGGACGCGCCCTGGCAGACGTCGTCATGGCGATCGTCCCAGAGGGCGCCGTCGTCGTGCTCGCCGGCGGCGGGAACAACGGTGGCGGGGGCCTTTGCGCCGTCCGCCATCTGGTCAACCGGGGGCGATCCGTATCGGTCACCCTGGGCACGGATCGCGTCGGTGACGCCGCCCGCCACCATCTCCAGACCCTGGCGGCGATGGGCATCGAACACGGCAACGAACCCCCGGATGCACCGGTGGTGGTCGACGCCCTGGTCGGTTACGGCCTCAGCGGGCCGCTGCGCGGTCGGGCCGCCGAGCTGGCCGACTGGTCGCACCACCGCGCCGTGGTCTCGTTGGACCTGCCATCCGGCCTCGGACATCCCGGTGCGGTCGAGCCCATCGCCACCGTGACGCTGGCAC
>CAYQZO010000328.1:0-2906 GCA_964421925.1 uncultured Acidimicrobiaceae bacterium | reverse complement strand
ATGACCGATCTCGAAGCGGCGGCCAGGGAGTGGATCGCCGGCGACCCTGACCCGGCGACCCGGGCGGAGCTCGAAGCCATCCTCGACGGCGGTGACCGTGACGAGCTCGAAGAGCGCATGGGTGCCACCCTCCACTTCGGGACCGCCGGGCTCCGCGGCAAGGTGGAGGCCGGGTCGAACCGGATGAACCGGGCCATGGTCATCCGGGCCACGCGTGGCCTCGCCGACTACATCCTCGCCACGTCGGGCGACGATCGCGGGCCGGTGGTGGTGGGCCGCGATGCCCGGCTCTCCTCGGAGGCGTTCATGGAGGACGTTGTCGGCGTCCTGGTCGCCGCCGGCCTCTCCGTCATCCGCTTCCCGGACCCGGTGCCGACGCCGCTGGTGGCGTACGCGGCGCGGGTCAACGCGGCAGTGGCCGCCGTCGTGGTCACCGCCAGCCACAACCCGCCCGCCGACAACGGCTACAAGGTGTACGACCAGAACGCGGTGCAGATCGTCCCTCCCACCGACGAGGAGATCGCAGCCGCCATCGCCGGGGTGGGTCCCGCCACCGAGGTCCCCCGCGCCGAGATCCTGGGCGAGCGCGCTGCCGACGCACCCGACGACCTGTTCGACGACTACCTGCGTGATCTGGCGGTGACGCTCCCGTCGGTGACGGGAGACCGTTCGCTGCGCATCGTGTACACCGCGATGCATGGCGTGGGGGGCCGCTATGTGCTGAACGCGCTCGACCGCTTTGGCTTCACCAACGTCCACCCCGTGGCCGCCCAGCTCGAGCCCGACGGACGCTTTCCGACGGTGGCCTTCCCCAACCCGGAGGAAGCCGGAGCCATGGACCGGGCGCACGAGCTCGCCACGAACATCGATGCCGACCTCGTGCTCGCCAACGACCCGGACACGGACCGGCTGGCGGTCTCCCTCCCGGAGCCGGATGGCGGCTTCCGTCAGCTGACCGGCAACCAGGTGGGCGTGCTGCTCGCGGACTTCCTGCTCGGTCACGCCGACACCGCCCGCCCCATCGTGATCAACACCATCGTGTCCTCTCCGATGCTTGCCGGCATCGGCGCCCGACACGGAGCGGTGTACGACAGGAGCCTCACCGGATTCAAGTGGATCTGGAACGCGGCGCTCGACCTGGAGGCCGAGGGCGGCAGCTTCGTCTTCGGTTACGAGGAGGCGCTGGGGTACTCGGTGGGGAGGGCGGTTCGTGACAAGGACGGGATCTCGGCCGCGGTTGCCTTTGGGGTGCTTGCCGCGGAAGCCCGCGCCGACGGAGTCACGGTGTGGAACCGCCTCGGCGACCTCTTCGCCACCGAGGGGGTGTGGGTGAGCACGCAGAAGAGCGTGGTCCGCCCCGGGACCGAGGGCGCCGAAGAGATCGCGGCCGCCATGGCCACACTCGGCGGGCGCGCACCGGAGTCGCTCGCGGGCATGGAGGTGACCGCGGTTACCGACTACCGGGAAGGGGCGGGAGACCGTCCGCGCTACCTGCCGGCGACCCCGCTCGTCGAGTTCACGCTCGGCGAGGCCGGGCGAGCCCTGGTGCGCCCCTCGGGCACCGAACCCAAGCTGAAGGTCTACGTCGACTTGCGCGACGAGGCGGGGGACGACTGGCGGGTGACCGAAGCTCGCCTCGCCGCCACGGCCGAAGCGGTGGCCGACGACCTGGTGGCGTTTCTCGGGTTCTGAGGGCGCCCCGGCTCGGCTTCGCTTCGCCTCGACAGACGGAAGGGCGCGCTATCCGCGATAATCAGCATCGAACCCCTCCCAAGGAGATCACGTGACCGACGTACAGGCGTTGCTCGGCAACGAGGCCGAGTCGCTGCTCACCCATGAGTCCAAGGGGATCCCGAAGGAGGACCTCCACGTTCCCGGCCCGGATTTCGTCGACCGCGTCTTCGCCCAGTCCGACCGCAACCCGCAGGTGCTGCGCAACCTGCAGCAGGTCATCGACCACGGCCGCCTCGCCGGCACCGGCTACCTCTCGGTCCTCCCCGTCGACCAGGGGATCGAGCACTCGGCCGCGGCGTCCTTCGCCCCCAACCCCGCCTATTTCGATCCGGCCAACATCATCGAGCTCGCCATCGAAGGCGGCACCAACGCGGTGGCCACCACCGTGGGTGTGCTCGGCGTCGTGTCCCGGCGCTATGCCCACCGCATCCCATTCATCGCCAAGCTCAACCACAACGAGCTGCTCACCTATCCGGCGAAGTACGACCAGACCATGTTCGGCTCGGTCGAGCAGGCCTGGGACCTGGGCGCAGCCGCGGTGGGGGCGACGATCTACTTCGGCTCCGATGAGGCGATGCGCCAGCTCCGGGAGGTGTCCGAGGCCTTCGCCCTCGCCCATCAGCTCGGCATGTTCACCGTGCTCTGGTGCTACCTGCGCAACCCGGAGTTCACCGTGGACGGGGTCAACTACGAGACCTCGGCCGACCTCACCGGCCAGGCCAACCACATCGGGGTGACGATCGAGGCCGACATCGTCAAACAGAAGCAGCCGGAGAGCAACGACGGGTACAACGCGGTCGGCTTCGGGCGCACCAGCCCGCTCGTCTACGACACCCTGACCAGCGATCATCCCATCGATCTCACCCGCTGGCAGGTGGCCAACTGCTACATGGGCCGGATCGGCCTGATCAACTCGGGTGGGGCATCGAGCGGCGCCGGCGACCTGGCCCAGGCGGTGCGCACCGCCGTGATCAACAAGCGGGCCGGTGGGATCGGGTTGATCTCCGGCCGCAAGGCCTTCCAGCGCCCGACCAACGAGGGCGTCGAGCTGCTCAACGCCATCCAGGACGTGTACCTCGACGAGTCGATCACGATCGCCTAGCAGGGAGAAGCAGTGGGCATCGACCTACCGACGGCCGCTTCGGTGGCGGAGAACCCCACCCAGGAAGCGA
>CAYQZO010000327.1:676-2945 GCA_964421925.1 uncultured Acidimicrobiaceae bacterium | reverse complement strand
AAGCTTCTCCGGCGATGGACTGCTGCTCTACACCGCCCCGTCCGATCGTGAGGGTGAAGCCGACATCGTTGCCGCCGATCCGAGGACGGGCGAGGAGGTCAAACCGCGGATCGAGACAGACTTCGTCATCGGCTGGGTCGCGGGGTCTCCGGATGGACGGTGGATCGTGATCTCGGAGAACGAAAAGGCGGTCGTCTTCGATGCGGCTACGGGGGAGGAAGTAGCACGCCCGATCGTCGATCGTGCAAGTCGGCCGGAGTGGCTCGACAACGACCGGTTCCTGTTGGGAGGCGAGTCCCAGCTGCGGGTGATCGACGCTACGACCGGAGACGTCGTGGTGAGCCCCCCCGGCCAGGGACGCACCTACGACGCGAGCCTTGGAGCGGATCTGGTCGCGCTCGAGGCTCTGGGCGCGGTGCTGGTGCTCGACACGTCCCCGGTCGGTGGCTTCGAAGTCGGTGGTTGGGAAGCCCCGATCGACAGCATCTGGCGAGCGAGCTTCAACGAGGACGGTGAACGTGTCGTGGTTGCCGCGGACTCGACGGGCTGGCTCGAGGGCGACGTCGGCACCATCTTCAGCAGCGCCCATACCGTGGGCGGTGCCGAACCGCTGAAAGTGGAGGGCGGTCCGGCGGCGTGGTTCGCGGACATGAATCCCATGGGTAGGTTCATCCCGGCGCCTGATGTCGACGGCACCTGGGCCATCCACGACACCGACACCGGCCGGGTGATCTACCGGGCGCCCGAGGGTTGGTCCATCCACGGCGTCAGCGACGATGGATCCACGACTGTCATCAACGAGGACTTCGGGGTGGAAGAGTGTGGGTCCACCCAACTGGTGTCCACCGAGAACGAGTCCGTCATCGCCGAGCTCGTGGGATCGGGCTGCGTGAAGCGGGCGATCTTCTCCCCCGACGGCGAGCTGGTATTCATGGCGATCAACGGCGTCGGATCGTGGCGGCTGTTCGACACGGACAGCGGTGCGGTCGTCGCAGGCCTCGACGACTCCGTCGGTGATCCGTGCGCTTCATTCTCGGCGGCGTTCACTCCGGACGGTGCAACGCTCCTCGCCGGTTTCCAACCGGTGTGCGCCCTCGATGTAGCGAAGCTGAGAGCGGGCGTCCCGGTCGTCGAAGCGGTACGACTCGAGATCCAGGGTCACCAGACCGGGCTGCTCCGCATCGCCGTGTCACCGGACGGAAGCACGGTGGCCACGTCGTCGTTCCGGGAGCCGCTCCGCCTCTGGGATCTCAGCGACGGGCGGCTGCTGGGGGAGTTCGGCGGGAGCGTTGCCGCGGGCACTCACGACGGCGGGTTTCACCCGACGGAGCCATGGCTACTGGTCACCACCCCACCCAACATCGTTCGCATCTACACCCTGGACCTCGACGAGCTGATCGAGATCGCCACGTCGGGGTTGTCCCGCGACATGACCCCGGAGGAGTGCGATCGGTACTTCCGGGAGCCGTGCCCGGCGCCGTAGCCGACGCTCCACGCACACGTGGTTCTAGCCGAGGCAGTCCACCGCCACGGCGAGGGCATCGCAGACCTCGCGCATGCGGCCGTCGCTCAGCCTGCCGAGGCGGTCGGTGAGCGTCCCGAGCGACACACTCTCCACCGAGTCCAGGTTCACCGCCGATCGAAGCGGGATCGGGTCCTCATCGGGCTCGAGCACGACCTCGCTCGGAATGCCGCGGATGGTCGTCGTGCACGGTGCAACGAGCGAGCGCCCCAGCCTCGGGATCGCCGCATCGCGGGAGAGGACGACCACGGGGCGTGCAGCAATCTCCGGGAGCTCGCACCACCAGATCTCGCCTCGCGTCGGCCGCTCGGTCACGACGCCTCGGCGGCCCGGCGGAAGGACGCCAGGTCACCCCACTCGTCGGGGGCGTCGATCGGGGTGCGGTCATACGCCTGGTAGGCGTCGTCGATCTCCGCGGCCCGGTGCGTCGCCAGGAGGGCGGCAAGGGCCTCGTCGAGCAGGGCGGCGTCGTTGAGCCCGGAGCGCAGCCGCCTGGCACTGGCAAGCAGTACCTCGTCGACGGTGGTGCTGACCCGTTTCCTTGCCATGGCATAACTATGCCATAACTAGCGCATACTGGCTAGAGGGATGAGTCGGCCTTCGCAGTTCCTACGCTCCCCGCATGGAGAATGGAGTCGTCCTCGTCGAAGGGGCCAGCGACCAGAACGCCGTCGAAGCACTCGCCGAGCGTTTGGGCCGGGACCTCGACACCGAGGGCGTGTCCGTCGTCGCCCTGGGAGGCGCCTC
>CAYQZO010000327.1:0-666 GCA_964421925.1 uncultured Acidimicrobiaceae bacterium | reverse complement strand
CGACCTGCTGAAGGCCCAGGGCTTCGCCGGCCGCCTCGCCGGCCTGTGCGACGAGGGCGAGGTCGACGACTACCGGCGGGGCCTGGAACGGGCCGGTCTCGGCGTCGACCTCTCTCGCGCCGACATGGAAGGCCTCGGCTTCTACGTCTGCGTGGTCGACCTGGAGGACGAGCTGATCCGGGCGCTCGGGGTTGGTGCGGTGGAGGCGGTCATCGAGAGCGAGGGCGAAATCGGAGCATTCCGCACCATGCAGAACCAGCCCGCCTGGCGTGGCCGCCCGCCCGCGGATCAGCTCAAGCGGTGGTTTGGAGCCGGCGCCCGCCGCAAGGTCCGCTACGGGCGGCTCCTCGTCGAAGCGCTCGAACTCGATCGCGTCCCGCGGCCGCTCCAGCGGGTCCTCGACCACGTCTAGGGCGTCATTCCGAACCACTCGTCGAGGGTGGCCGCCCAGTGTTCCTCGGCCACCGGCACCTCGGTCCACTCGCCGTTACGGCGAAACTTGATCCGGTCCCGGAGCAGGGTGACCCGGTCGGGGCCGCCGTCGAGAAGGCGGGTGGCGAACTTCTTCTCGGTCCAACTGAGACCCGGCTCGGTCTGCAGCCAGTGCGAAGCGGCATCGAAGTCGGCCGGGACCTGCGGCGCCGCACCAAAGCGGTACTGCGGTTC
>CAYQZO010000326.1:0-2950 GCA_964421925.1 uncultured Acidimicrobiaceae bacterium | reverse complement strand
CGGCCATCGACCAGCGAACCACCATCGTTAGTGCCACCACCAGCATGGTGAGCAGCACGAGGCCCTCCCACCACTCGAGCCGATCGTCCCAGAGCACCAGGGCGAGCATCCCGACCGAGAAGAGCATGAGGACGCCTTCGCGGCGGATCACCCGACGTCGGGCGAGCAGGGCGGCGATCACCGCGGCGGTTCCGAGGACCAGCGTCACGTTTGCGGTGTTCGAGCTGATCACGTTGCTCACCGAGAGGTCGAGGTCGCCGCTCGCCGCGGCGAGTGTCGAGACGACGAACTCGGGCACCGAGGTACCGAAGCCGATCACCACCGCCCCGATCACCACGGTGGAGACGCCAACCGTCCGTGACAACGCGACTGCCGACCGCACCAGTCGATCGGCGGCGTAACTGAGGATGACCAGCCCCACGACGAGGCGAACTGCGTCGAGCCACACGGGCGGCGATGCTACCCCGGCCCGGGAGCACCGGCGGTGCCCCACTAATCTGCCGTCTCCATGGCCAACGACTCCGATCGGGTGCATCGAACCTGGCTGCACTCGGACCGGCCCATCCCGAGGCGTTTCGTCCGACCCGCGTTGCAGTTCGCCGACACCGAGGCGGCGAGCGGCATCGTCCTGCTCGCGGCGGCGGTGCTCGCCCTGCTGTGGGCCAACTCACCGTGGGGGGAGAGCTACTTCACCTTCTGGAACACGCAGATCAGCATCGAGGTGGGCAGCTTCCATTTCGAGGAGACCCTCAAGGATCTGGTCAACGACGGCCTGATGGCGATCTTCTTCTTCGTGGTGGGGCTGGAGATCAAGCGCGAGCTCGTCGTCGGTGAGCTGAACACGGTGAAGAAGGCGGCGCTGCCCGCACTGGCGGCCTTCGGCGGGATGGTGGTCCCTGCGCTCATCTACGTTGCCTTTATCGCTACCGGCGATCCAGATGCCATCGCAGGTTGGGGGATTCCGATGGCCACCGACATCGCGTTCTCCGTCGGGGTCATCGCGCTGGTCGGCAGCCGGGTCCCCGTCGGCGCCAAGCTGTTCCTCCTCGCACTCGCCATCGTCGACGACATCGGCGCCATCCTCGTGATCGCCGTCTTCTACACCTCGGACCTCTCCACCGTCTGGCTGCTGGTCGCCGTAGGGGTTCTGGCCGTGATCTTCGCCGCCAGGCAGGCCGGGATACGCTCCATCGCCCTCTATCTGCCCCTTGCCCTGGTGGTGTGGTTCGCCTTTCTCGAGTCCGGCGTGCACGCCACCATCGCCGGCGTGATCCTCGGCCTGATGGTGCCCGCCCGCGCCCTGTACGGCGACCAAGACTTCCGGCGGCGGGCCGGCTGGATCATGGAGCGGTACGACATGAATGCCGCTTCCCCCGAGGCACGGGAGCGGCTCGACCAGGATGCCATGGAGCTCGAGGCCATCGCCCGCGAGTCGGTGGCCCCGGTGCAACGCTATGAGCACCGACTGCTCATCTTCTCTTCGTTCTTCGTCGTGCCCGTCTTCGCGCTCGCCAACGCCGGCATTCGCTTCGCAGACCTCGACGTGGTCGAAGCGATCTTCAGCCCCGTCGCCCTCGGGGTCGCTGTGGGGCTCGCCCTCGGCAAGCCGGTCGGGGTGACGATCGCGACCTGGATCGGGCTGCGCCTCAAGCTGGGCGAGCTGCCCCGCAACACGACCTTCACCCAGATCATGGGGCTCGGCCTCCTTGCCGGCATCGGGTTCACCGTGTCCCTGTTCATCGCCGAGCTCGCCTTCCGAGGGTCGGAACTCGAGGTGCTCTTCGGCGACGAGGCGAAGATCGGCATCTTCCTCGGCTCGGCCATCGCCGGGATCGCCGGGTATGTGGTGATGCGCCGTCTCACTCAGGATCGGACGGCCGCGGCGGAGACCAAGTCGGGAACGACCGCGCCGCCCTGAGGCCGTGCGGCTCCTCCCCTACGAAGAGTCGCGCACCTGCAGCATCGCCTGCACCCGGAGGATCTCTTTCATCGTCGCCACATCCGACTGCATCTGGAAGTGCCACAGCTTGATCATGGCGATGGCCACGACGGCCCAGACGATGACCGTCCCCTCCAGCACCAGCCACTTCACCTCGGTGGAGGGAGCTGCGGTCACAAGCAGGACCACCATGACGACGGCGACGACGAACCCCACCGTCACCCCGATCCAGGTCATCGAGCCCACCGTCTTCATCCGCCGGTCGAGGGCCGCAACCCGTGTCTCCAGCGGCTCCACGGGTGGCAGGCCGGGTGTTCCGGTGAAGGTCTCCCGAACCAGGTCGGCGAAGTCACTCACGGGCTATCTCCTTTCGCGGCGGTGACGACCCAGCAAGGTCGACGACGTCATCAATGGGACTCGGCCGCGATCCGGCGTTCGGCGAGCGCGGCGTACTCCGCGTCCATCTCATACCCCACGTAGTGGCGACCGCTGCGTACCGCGGCGATCGCGGTCGATCCGGATCCGAGGAAGGGATCGAGCACCAGGTCGTCGGCGAAGGTGTACAGCTGGATGAGGCGGTTGGGAAGCTCCACGGGAAACGGCGCGGGATGCCCGACCCGACGCGCCGACTCGGGGAGGATGTCCCACACCGACACCGTGGCCTCCAGGAACTCCTCCTTGGAGATGGTGTCCTCCCCGGCCCGCTCGCGACGGAAGGAGCCCTTGCTCGCCACCACCACGTACTCGTGGATGTCGCGCAACGTCGGGTTCTTGGCCGACTGCCACGAACCCCACGCCGTCGATCCGCCTGCCGCCTTGGCCTTCTGCCACACGATCTCGCCGCGAAGCAGGAACCCGATGTCGGCGAGGAGCCCGGCGACGTAGTGGTTGAGCGGGAGGTACGGCTTCCGTCCCAGATTGGCGACGTTCACCGCCACCCGCCCCCCGGGCTCGGTGACCCGGTAGGTCTCGGTGAACACGCGGTCGAGCAGGCCGAGGTACTCGTCGAGG
>CAYQZO010000325.1:1552-2954 GCA_964421925.1 uncultured Acidimicrobiaceae bacterium | reverse complement strand
GGCGACATGGAGGTGCTCGGGTTGGACCGGTTCACGGTGCTGGTCAACATCGAAACAGCCCGCCAACTCGACCTGTATCCGCCGATGCTGCTGCTCCGCTACGCCGAGATCGTGGGTCGGCCGGACGACGGGTGACGAGCCCGAAGCGGAGGCATCGCCCCGGTCATGCCCTTGGCCCGGTGTCCGGCTCCGGTGATCCCGGGACCCTGAGTCCCACGGTTGACCGACCGGGACGTCGGGTGGTGACGAGCCCTCCAACCCCGGCCCTGGTCACATGTCGGTTGCGGCCAGGTCTGCAGCCGCCAGGGCCCGGTCCAGGCGGGTCCGGGCCTCGGTGGCGATCTCCTTCAGCCCGGGGTTGGCGGTGAGGTCGACCATGGTCGCCGGATCCAGCGCGGCCGCGACCGTTGCGCCGTCGTCCTCGTAGACGACGATGTTGCAGGGCAGTAACAGGCCGACATCGGCCTCGGTCTCCAGCGCCCGGGCGGCGAGCTCCGGATTACATGCCCCCAGGATCCGGTACGGGGGGCGCTCGATGCCGAGCTTGGTTCGCAGGGTCTCGGCGACGTCGATCTCGGTCAAGATCCCGAAGCCCTCGGCGGCGAGTGCCTCTCGGAGCCGTTCCTCGGTGGCGGCCACATCGAACGAGCTGCTCTGCTTGATGCCGTAGCTGATGTCCCTCATCGGTGCCTCTCCTCGCTCAGACTGCCGGCGACACTACCGACCCGATGGAGACGCCCCAGGCGCGGGCCCGATCGAGCTCGCCCTCCCTGAGCGGCCCCTCGGAGTCGAGTACGAAGAAGCTCTCCGGCGGGGCGATGATGTCGTAGCCGCGGCGCCCGAGCTTCCTCGCCATGACCTTGGCCGCCGACCCGGTCAGGATCGGCGACCGGTCGAAACGGGTGTCGAAACATGCCGCAGGGACCTTGGCGACCTTGGGCAGGTCGTCGATGAAGGCCCGCATCCCGGCGGTGGGGTGATACTCCACGCGCTTGCCCTCGGCGACCAGCTGCTCGACCGTCTTCTCCACCGCATCCCGGCTCATCCTGGTGGGCAGGCCGTGGGCATGGGTCGGGGCGCCGGCGACGAGGAACTCGAAGGGGCCCGAAGCATCCTCGACCGGTACGAGGGTGACGGTTCCGATCTCGTCCAATCCGGTGGCGACCGCCTCGGCCACGGCGCCGGTATTGCCGTAGATCGATTCGAACACGACGGTGAAGTTCATTCCAGCTCCCTTCGCAGCTCCATCCGCCACGCTATGAGAGGACCGACCCCTCCGACCACGGCCGGAGGTCACTATTCACCGCGCTGATGAACGACCGGAGTGATCGGGCGGACACCGGGTCGGAAGCGAACGTATCGCCCCGGTCCGGGAGGCCTCAGCTGGGAGCTCCCAGCGCGG
>CAYQZO010000325.1:0-1452 GCA_964421925.1 uncultured Acidimicrobiaceae bacterium | reverse complement strand
AGCAGGTGGCGGCCGGCGAAGATGAGCGCCTCGGGCTGCAGCTTGGTGCGCCATCCTCCCTCCACCGCCTCGCGCGCGGTGTGCCACAACAAGGGAAGGCCGGAGCGGTAGGAGTAGGCCCCACCGATCCGGATCAGGATGGGCATCATCTCGCGCGGCTCGAACTCGCCGGTGAACCAGCGCCGGACCAGCTCCACCTTCTTCGGGCTGAAGCCCCGCGCCGCCATGACCGCAGCGGCGTTCTGCTGTGACCACCAGCTATCGCCGCCCGTGTCGAGGAGCACCAGGTGGGACACCCGGTCGGGGTAGCGCAGGACGTACTCGAGGGCGACGTGGCCTCCGAACGAGTGACCGAGCACCGCCCACCGTTCGAGACCGAGGTGGTGGCGAAGGGCATCGGCATCCGCGGTGAGGTTCTCCCACGTCATGGATTCGACCGGGGCGCCCGCCGAGCGCCCGTTGCAGCGGTGGTCGTAGAAGATCAGCCGGAACCGATCCGCGCAACGCCGGAAGGGCAGCATCGTGTACAGGTCGGCTCCGGGTCCGCCGTGCATGAGCACAAGGGGGTAGCCGTCTCCGAAGGTCTCGACGTGGAGCGAGACGTCCCGGATCTCCATCATCGCCATGGCGGGATCCTCTCGACTGACGCCGTCACAGGCCGAGCTTGCCGGGACCCGTTCGAACGCGATAGAGCCGATCCTCCCTTTCGGCGCCATGTCCACCGTGCCGCCGGGCTGCCGCCCCCGTTGCCGGCCGCTCAGGCGCAGGCGGCGGCGGTCCGGGGCCAGCGCTCGAACCCGTCGGCCGTCTGCACGTAGATGGCTTCGGCGGCCTCGGCATCGCTGATGAGGATGCGGAACTCGGTGGTGTGGAACCCGGTGTCCCGGACGTCGTCCGGGAGCTCGACGCCGGTGGCGTAGCTCACGTCGAGGTCGACGGTCGAGCCATCTTCGGGGTCGAAGACGAAATACGGGACCACGCCGGAGGGATCGCGCACATAGAGGCGCGTCTGGTCGAAGGATGCCGCCGCGGTACCGAGGGGCCAGCCAAGGGAGACGAAGGTGGCGGATTCCCAGTCACAATGCTCCGGACCCTGGTAGCCGGAGGCCACGTCACGGGCGAGGGCTGCACCGGCGCCGTCGTACCAGATCGGGATCGATTCGCCGTCCTGGATCGGCTCCAACTCGCCGAAGCCGCCGAGGAGGGCATCGACCGCCGCCGGGGACGGCTCGATGCCGGGGCACGCCTCCCACAACTCCACCACCGAACCCAGATCGACCGCCCAGCCCAGGTAGGCCACCGCAACGGTCGATCCGTCCCGGACGACGCGCACCCGGGGCGGGCGGGTCGAGTCTCCGGGCACCTCCTCCACCAGATCATCGGAGGTGAGCGAACCAGCGAAGAACTCTTCGACGATCGTTGCCGGCGGGCGATGATCGCCAGGCGGGAACG
>CAYQZO010000324.1:0-2967 GCA_964421925.1 uncultured Acidimicrobiaceae bacterium | reverse complement strand
CCCTGGAGCTGCTCGAGCTGGTCGAGGAACTCCTGGATCTCCGGGGGAAGGGCGAGCGTGCCGCCGAAGAGGTCGAAGAGCTGGTTCAGGTCGTCGAGGTTGAACTCGGGTCCGAAGAGGTCCCCGAACTGGTCGCCGAACAGGTCTCCGAACGGATCGCCGAGGGCGCCGAACGGGCTCAGGGGATCGTCCACCCCCGCCGGCGGGCTGTCCGGCGTGATGCCCGCGGCGACACCGAGGGCGACATCGATGGGGACGGCGAAGCCGACGCCGTCGGACCCTCCTGAGGCCGAGGCGATGGCGATGTTGATCCCAATGACCTGGCCCGCGGCGTTGGCGAGGGGGCCTCCGCTGTTGCCGACGTTGATGGCGGCGTCGGTCTGGATGAGGCCGTCGATGGTGCGGCCGACGACGTCGAGCGAGCGGTCGAGCGCGGAGATGACCCCGACGGTGACGCTCTGTCCGAGCCCGAACGGGTTCCCAACGGCGATGGCGGTCTCCCCGATGCGAACCGGCTCGCTCGAGCCCACCGGGGCGGGGACGAGGTTGTCGGCGGCGACGGCCACGACGGCGACATCCCGATCGAGATCGCGTGCCACCACGGTGCCGGTGGTGGCGGTGCCATCACTGAACCGGACCTCGACCTCGGAGGCGCCGGCGACGACGTGGGCCGCGGTGAAGAGGAGACCGGCTCCGTCGTAGACGAAGCCGGCTCCGGTGCCGAAGGCGGTGTCGATCTGCACCACCGATGGGAGCAGGGCGGCGGCGACGTCGGCGACCCCCTCGTCGGGCGAGATGCTCGGCGGCGGGGAGATGCCGGGCGCCTGGGTGGTGTTGGGGGTGGTGCCCTGGCCGGGAACGGTGGTGGGGACGGTGTCGGCGTCGTCGCTGCGGGGCCAGAGCAGCCACAGGAGGAGCAAGGCGAGGATGATGAGGAGCACGGTGGCCACGGTGCGCCACGGGAAGGGCTTGGCTTTGGGTGCGACCGCCTGCGGTGCCGGCAGAGGGGGCAGCGCCGGGGCCAGCGGGTCGCCTACCGGCGGCTCCGCCGGAAGGTCACGCCAGGTGCGCCCGGTCTCGATCGGCCGTTCCGTGTCCACGGTCATATGGTGCTCCCGTCAGGTCGTGCCCGTGAAGCTTTGAGGCTACGCCAGGATCAGAGAAAGTGGTCCGGGCCGTTGCTGAGGATTCTCTGAGAACGGGGCTGCCCGGGAGGTAGGCTCAGCGCCCGATGGCGACGTGCTCCAACTGCGGATTCGACAACCCGGACGGGCAGAAGTTCTGCGGTGAATGCGGCACCGCGCTCACGCTGGTGTGCGTCAACGGCCACGAGAACCCGCCGGGACAGAAGTTCTGCGGCGAGTGCGGGGAACCACTGGGCGCTGCGGTGCCGGCGGCGGCGCGGGCGCCGGTCGACGAGCCGGGGGAGCGGCGCGTGGTGTCGGTGCTGTTCGCCGACCTGGTGGGGTTCACCCCGTATACGGAGTCCCGCGACCCCGAAGAGGTGCGGGCCATGCTCACCCGCTACTTCGACCGGGCGCAGACCATCGTGGAGCGCTTCGGCGGCGAAGTGGACAAGTTCATCGGCGACGCCGTTGCTGCCTTCTGGGGAGCACGCCAGACCCAGGAGGACGACGCCGAGCGGGCGGTGCGGGCAGCCCTGGAGCTGGTCGATGCCGTCGACGAGCTGGGTGAGGAGATCGGGGTTCCCGGCCTTGCTCTGCGCGCCGGCGTCCTCACCGGGGAGACCTCGGTGGGCGCCGGCGGCAACGAGAAGGGCCTCGTCGTCGGCGACATCGTCAACACCGCGGCCCGGCTGCAGAGCGTGGCCGAACCGGGCACGGTCTACGTCGGGGAGTCCACGAGGGCGCTCACCGCCGACGCCATCCGTTACGAGGCAGTGGGAGAGCAGGACCTGAAGGGCAAGAGCATCCCCGTCGCCGCCTGGCGGGCCATCGACGTCGCCGTCCGGGGTGCCCGGGGCCGGGCCGACGGGCTGGAGGCGCCCTTCGTCGGGCGGGAGGACGAGCTCCGCCTCCTCAAGGACCAGACGCATGCCGCATCCCGCGACCAGAGGGCCCATCTGGTCTCCATCGTCGGCGAGGCCGGCATCGGCAAGAGCCGGCTCGCCGCCGAGCTCCAGAAGTACCTTGACGGGCTCACCGAGCTGTTCCTGTGGCACGAGGGGCGGTCGCCGGCCTACGGGGAGGGCGTCACCTTCTGGGCGCTCGGGGAGATGGTGCGGCAACGGGCCCGCATCGCGGAGACCGACGACCCCTTGAAGTCGCGGACCAAGCTGCGCACCACGGTCGCCGAGTTCGTGCCAGACCCGGCCGAGCAACGCTGGATCGAGCCCCGCCTCGCCGGCCTGCTCGGCCTCGACGAGATGCCCGCGGGCGACCGCAACGAGCTGTTCGCCGCCCTACGCACCTTCTTTCAGCGCCTCGCCGAGTCCTCGCCGGTGCTCCTGGTCTTCGAGGACCTGCACTGGGCGGACACCGGGCTGCTCGATTTCATCGAGGAGCTCGTCGAGTGGTCGACCCGGCAGCCAATCCTCGTCGTCACCCTGGCCAGGCCCGATCTGCTCGATCGGCGTCCGGGGTGGGGATCGGGTCGGCGCAACACCCTCTCCACCCACCTCGGCCCCCTCTCCGATGCCGACATGGCAGCGCTGGTCGGCGGGCTCGCTCCGGGGATCCCCGAGGACGTCACATCGCTGATCGTCGGACGCGCCGAGGGAATCCCGCTCTATGCCGTCGAGTTCGTTCGCATGCTCATCGGCTCGGGGGACCTGGTGAGGGAGGGCGACCGATACCGGCTGGCCGGCACCCTCGACACCCTTGCCATCCCCGACTCACTCCGTTCGCTGATCGCCGCCCGTCTCGATCGTCTCACCGTAGACCAGCGTGCCCTCGTCCAGGACGCTGCGGTGCTCTGGTACTCCTTCACCGCCGACCGGCTGGCGAT
>CAYQZO010000323.1:0-2970 GCA_964421925.1 uncultured Acidimicrobiaceae bacterium | reverse complement strand
CTCCTCCGCGAGGTCGCCCCGGCCTCCTACGCACGATGGGGGGAACGCGAGCAGGTCCACGCTGCCCTCATGGAACCCGTCGACTGGTTGGCGTCCCGGCACTTCTGGGACGCACCGATCGACGGCGACCAGCTCCGCGCCGGGCTGAGCGCGGTCACGGCTCCGGTCCTGATCGTCACCGGGGGGCGGGACGGAGCCGTCGGCGTCAAGGCCGGCGTCGCCTGGGCCGAGGCCTTTCCCAACTGTCGCCACCAGACCATCACCGCATCGGGCCATCACCCCTGGGTGGATGAACCGGCCGTGTTCGCCGATCTGGTGGGAGCGTTCCTCGCCTAGCTCGACCCGACCCGGCGCCGCAAGGCGAACAGCGGAAACTCGCCGTACCCCTTGGCGGTGGGAAGGGTTCCCACGTACTGGGTGTCGAAGCCTCCGTCGGCGCTGAGGGTGGCGAGGGCGGCGAAGGGCTGGGTGGTGTAGATCTCCCCCTCAGGGGTCCGTGGCTCGATGCGGGCCGTCTGGGTGACCCCGGACCCGTAGAAGAGCCGGGAGCCGGCGATGGGGTCCCAGCCGTCGAACACGGGTGCGGCGTGGGCGGCGACCCGGATGCCGCGCAGACCGTGGAGCCCGGCGGCGTCGAAGTCGATGGCACCGATCGTGTCCTGGAGGGCGAGGGCGCACTGAGCGGCGGCGGCCACGTCCTCGAACACCAGGTACAGCCCATCCCCCCAGGTGCGGCCCGAGAGCAGCTGGGGCTGGAACGGCTCCATGGAGGTGGCGAGGCCGCCCATCACCTGCTCCTGGAAGATGACCAGCTGGGCGTCCGACAGCGTGGAGAAACCGGCGAAGTCGGCGAACACGATGCCCCGGATCCGGCGCAGCGGCTTGTCGGCGGCGGTCGACGGGGGCGCAGCGTCGGCACCGACCGGAATCACCGTCGACGGGTGCCCGGTCCCCCGCCAGTGGGCGATGTCGACGGCAGTGCCGGCAGCACCGCCGGTGGGCAGGCCGTCCCACACCGCCACCTGGTGGGCGTCGGTCTCCAGGTAGCGGGCCCGCATCAGGGTGATGCCCATGGCGATCTGGGCACAGAAGTCGAAGAGCACGGGGTCGTTGAGGTACTCGCCGGTCACCGCGGTGACCACGTTGTCGGCCTCGGCGAGGCACCGTTCGAAGCGCTGCACCCACTTGGCGCCCGCCGGCGCCACCGAGGTCCGGATGAACTCGTCGCGGGGGAAGGGGAGGATCACCTGGAGTTCGGCTCCCCGCGCCAGCAGGGCTTCTGCGGCGAGGATGTCGGCCCCGGCGGCGAGCGATCCGTAGCCCACCCCGACGCCGAGCCGGTCGAAGGCTTCCTCGAGTTCCTTCGCAACCCGCGGCTCCTCGTCCGGGGAGAAGCGGCCGATGCTCCCGGCGGGAAGGATGCGGTGCCCGCAGAAGTGGGCGACCGCCGGGTTGGCGATGGGTGCGGTGATGGCGGGGTCGATGCCCATCAGATCGGCGACGATGGAAAGCTGGTGACGCGTGGAGGCCCGAGCACCGGTACGGCCCTCGCTCACCGACGCGGCTCGTTGCAGGGCGTCGGCTGCGCGATCGGTGTCCCCGAGGATGAGGGCCGCCTCGGCCTCGGTGGCGGCATCCCAGTAGTCGTCCTGGTCGCCGAGTGCGTCGAGCGTGGTTCGGGCCGCGGCTTCGGCCTGCTCTTGCTCTCCGGCGACCAGCCACATGGTCGCCGCGTTCACCGCGTGGTAGGAGGCGCCGAACCGGTCGAAATCTGCCTGGGAACGGGCCGCCGAGCGTCGAGCCCATCCCTCCCGTTCTTCGCCTTCGGTGGCAAAGGCCATGTCCTTGTCCAGCCGGGCGGCGAGGGCGGCGATGTCTTCGGCGAGCCGGGGGGTCACCGATGCGGGATCGATGGAGGCCAGCCCGTACTGTTCGAAGCGGCGCCGTGCCTGAGTCGTGGCCCCCGATCGGGCGAGGGCCAAGACCGCCAGCCAGCGGACCTCCTCGTCGGTGGACCCGGACTCGATGAGACGGGCGGCCATGTCGTAGGCCTGCAAATACTGGGTGCGGTCGAGGAGTTCCTGCACGGTTTCTGCAGATGCCGTGGGCACCGCCTGCTTGGCCCGTTCCGACCCTAGGCGGTGGCGGAAACTGGCCACCGTGTGCACCGATACGGTGACCGGGGTGGCGGCCCGCACCGAGGCGGTGCGACCGGTCCTGAGGAGCGAGGCAAGCTCCCCGAAGTATCGACCGGCGCCGAGCGTGGTCAGCACGGTCGTCCCCATTTCGTCTTCGCGGATGATCTCGACCTGCCCGTCCTCGATCCAGTACACGGTGTCGGCGGGGGCTCCCTCGGTGACGATGATGTCGCCGGTGCTGAAGCTGACCAGCTCTGGCTCGTCGACCCACTCCTCGGGGATCGTGTCCAGGCGGTCCTCGAGACCGGGATCGTGGAGCAGGATGCGTTCCTCGAGATCGGTGAGCTCGGGGGAGGGCTCGATGCCGAGTTCCTCCCCGAGCAGCTCCCTGACCCGGGTGTAGGTACGCAGGGCCTCAGCCTGGCGCCCCGATCGGTACAGGGCGAGCATGAGCTGGCCCCACAGCTTCTCCCGCAGCGGGAAGGCCTCGACGAGGCCGCTGAGCTCGCCGATCACCAACTCGTGTTCGCCCGAGGCGAGCACCGCGTCCATCAGCGCTTCCACGGTGGTGAGCCGCTCGTCCTCCAGTCGCCGGGAGGCCTGCTCGGCGAATTCGAAGCGGCGCAGATCGGCCAATGCCTCGCCGTGCCATTGCGCCAGCGCCTGACGGAAGCCTTCGGCGGCCTTGCCCGGGTGACCGAGCGTCAGGAACTGGCGTCCCCTCCGGGTGTGCAACCGGAATCGGGCGACATCGGAGTTGGTGGCGGGGATGTCGAGCCGCTAGCCGCCGGGGACGGTGGCCACGGCGTCTTCGCCGCGGACGCCGCGCAGC